>DASRSD010000145.1 GCA_035656635.1 Pirellulales bacterium | reverse complement strand
GGCTTTGCCTAAAAAAGACGACTTGCCTCAAAAGTCGAGTGTCTGCCTCAAAAGTCAATGTCGAATTGTTCTAACTCGCAGCCCCAATTCCATATTGACTTTCTTCAAAGCCTTTGCTCGTCCACTTTTCTCGGTAATCTTGCGTGAACCATTGGTCGAGTGTGCGGCCCAAACCAATTTGCTGGAGTATTTCTTGAAGCGAAATACCTTGCTCCTTAATACGCAGATTTCCGATCACTCGATAAACTATTTTGTCTGCCGAGCAGATTCGACACTCTTCGGTCTGTTGAAGCAAATAAGCGAGCGAAGCTAACTCGCCATCGTGAAGTCTATCGAGATAAGCTAGATCGAATTTGGCGGAAAAAGCGGCGATCTCGGTGAGAGTTGGATCGAATACCGTGATGGCGTTGGAATTGATGTATTGAGCGAGATCAATCGGCTGCCGTTCGCCATTGGAATCCTCATAAAAGTGGGCTTCGTCAACGACGGTTTGCGCCAAATACACATTGCATTTTGCAATAAATTTGTCCCACAACTGCTGCTTGAAAAGCTCTATGACAACATTGGCGTCAAGCAGCAACAACCTGAACTTCTTCACCGTCAGAAACCTCCTGATCGAATTGCTGGGCCTCCTGCCGACTAATGTTCAGGTATTCCGCGAATTGACCAGTGGACATTTCACCATGACGAAATGCCTTAATAGCTAGGGCGCGATAACGCTCAGGATACGTTGGTGGCTTCGGAGAATCTTCACGTCGGTCGAGAATATGTGCGTATTCCTCTGCACGCTTTATATCCTTTTGCACCTGTTCGTTATCTTCGGGAAGATGATTATAAAGATCGTACATTCGGGAGATCACAGAATCAACCGAAACGTCGAACTCACGAGCCACATCGTATAACGAATCGAAGCCAATCTTCTGGTCCCGAATCCTCGAATTGATTGCGCTACGAAATGGGTCGCTTGGCATTAACAGATTTGCGGCAAAGTGTCCCGCAAATCTCTCCTCCGCCTCGCTTGATGCTGTATTGGTACTCGCAGGATGGAAAACATTCCACGTCAGAAGATGAAATAACTCATGCGCCAAGTCGTCATTCCGGCGTCCACGCGGATTGTTGGCGTTCAACAAAATCGCTGGACCATACTCTTCGGAACGGACAGACGCAGCAGTCCCCACAGGCTCAAACTTTAGATGGAAAACTTTAACGCCCCATACTTCTTCAAGCACAGCAAGCAAACACTGTCCGGGTCTGTCGCCAAGTTGTAGCTCATGCCGTACACGCTTGGCAAGTTCCTCTGCATCCCCATTGCTATAATGGTCGGAACTCCCAGTTATTTCAGGCAGACCAGTATCTACTTTTTCATCGCACCAGTTTTCGAGATTGCGATATTGTGAACACAAACGCCGGAATTGGATTTCAGTCTGTTCGGCATCAATGGCTGGACGCATTTTCCAAAGGACGCATGGTTCAGGCGCAATTGGCCCTGGGTCCAGAAAGAATGCAACGGATCGGCGGTAAAGTGAGGCCAGTTTAGATAGCTGACTCAGACTCGGCTCTCGCTTCCCATGCTCAAGCTCAGAAAGAACGGATTTGCCGATCCCGCTTCGCTCCTCAATTTGCGGTCCAGATAGTCCAGCTTGCTTGCGGGCGTATTTCAAACGGTCGTGAACTGCCATATTAAAACAGAGCCTTCGGATTATGAATTCGGATTCCTAGAAGATTATAGCGTTGTTATCGGCTAAATGGAACAAAAAAGTTCTATAAAACAGAACATGATCCATAAACATCGAATTCACAAGAGGTTACGGCAATCGAGGCAGTACGTTTCGTTCCCCAAACTGGCTATTTTCTCTCGAACTTCTTGGGTCTATCCCAATTCGCACTCTTGCACTTGGGACAGACTCTAGGCTTTTCGTCTTTCTCTCGTGGCAACCATTCGTGACCGCATCTGCACCGGCAACCGGGCAGCATAACCACCCCAATCGGTACATTCTTCATAGTAGAATCCTCCTGTTAAGGAATATCTACAGTATATACCACAAGTATTGACAAGTCAAAACCGACATGGTATATATTAGTAGTATATCTCTTTATGAGTTATCTGAGGTAACTACTATGAATGAACGCGAACAACGTGGGTTAGTCATTGCCGCCAAGTCTCGGATCAGGAAAAAGGCTGGTCTGTGGTCGGTTCCCTCTCAAACCGGCAACGGACGCCGCTATACCGTCAATCTGACCGCTGGCACTTGCACTTGCCCGGACCACCAAGAGGCCGGCCATAAGTGCAAGCATATTTTCGCGGTCCAATATACCGTCGAACGCGAGTACAGCGACGACGGAACGATGATGCAAACCGAAACCCTCACCATTCAGACTCCGCGCAAAACCTACCAGCAAGACTGGCGAAGCTATAATTGCGCGCAAGTGAATGAAAAGGACAAGTTTCAGCTATTGCTACGTGGACTCTGTGACACGATTCGACCGCCGAAACGGGGTCTTGGGCGTCCGCGCATTCCGCTCCCCGATGCGATTTTTGCCGCCGTGTTCAAAGTCTACTCCACGGTTTCAGGCCGTCGATTTATGTCCGATCTCCGCGATGCAAATGAAAAAGGCTACGTCGCCCGTTTACCATCTTACAATTCGATTTTCAGGATTCTGGAAGCCGAGACGACTTCGGATGTTTTGTATTCCTTGATCTTGGAAAGTGCCAATCCTCTCAAAGCCATTGAAATCAATTTTGCTTGTGACTCATCGGGATTCTCTGGCTGCCGTTTTGATCGTTGGTTCGATCAGAAATGGGGTGAGCAAAGGTCAATGCGGGCATGGGTGAAAGCGCACGTAATGACCGGCGTGAATACCAACGTCATTACGGCAGTTGAAATCCACGGCCAGCATTCTTCGGATACCGTGTTGTTCAAGCCTCTGCTGAACACTACTGCTACACGGTTCAGGATTGGCGAAGTCTCAGCGGATATGGCATACCTCAGCGAAAGCAATTTGCAGGCGGTCGTCGATGCTGGCGGGACACCATTGATTCCTTTCAAAAGCAACTCGGTTGCTTCGCGTCCCGGCTTGTGGAACAAGATGTATCACTACTTCCAGTTAAACCGTGACGAGTTTATGGCTCGTTACCACCAGCGATCAAACGTCGAATCGACGTTTAGCATGGTGAAGGCAAAGTTTGGTGATTCAGTCCGCAGCAAAACTGATACGGCGATGAAGAATGAAGTGTTGGCGAAGATTCTTTGTCACAACATTTGTTGCTTAATCAGCGCGATGTACGAATTGGGGCTTGATCCGAGTTTTGAGGCAGAATTGCAAGTTGCCCCAAAATTGGCTGCCAGTTAGGCATTTTTAGGCAAAGCCCACGAACGTCAAGAAAACATCGGCCGTAGTGTGCAACCGATTCACAATCCGAATACCGGCAGCAGTGCTGGCCCATCAGTTCGGCGTCGAGGCCGGATTGCAGCTACCACTGCGCTATAACGTCGGTCCCAACACTCAGATTCCCGTCATCCGGCAAGTTGGCGGCAAGCGCGAGCTAGCGATGATGAAATGGGGATTGGTGCCTGCTTGGTCCCCTGAACCAAAAGTTAAATACAGTACGTTCAATGTGAGAAGCGAGGAAGCCGCAACCAAATCCACTTACCGGTCAGCCATGAAAATCCGGCATTGTCTGATACCGGCTGATGGGTTTTATGAGTGGGAGGAAATCAACAAAAAGAAATACCCGCACTACTTCCAACTTCGGCATCAACCCATATTTGCCTTTGCAGGGCTGTGGGAACGATGGGACAAGGGACAACCACCGTTAGAGTCGTGTACGATCTTGACAACGCGACCAAACGAACTGCTACAGAAAATCGAACACGATCGAATGCCGGTCATTCTCTCGCCAAATGATTACGCCGCTTGGCTTGATCCCACGAATAACGCTCCTGAATCGCTGCGATATTTATTTGAACCGTGGCCGGCAAGTGAAATGACGGAACGCCCTGCAAATACCTACGTGAACAAAGTCGGCAACGAAGGGCCGGAATGCCTCACGATTGCTCCCTAAGCGCGCGGGCGATATACCACTGTCAATCGAGCAAGAACTCGCGCAATCGGTCAACCAAATCGCGCTTCTTGGTCCAACATTCCCAAACGACAAGGACCTTCCAACCATCTTTCATAAGTCGCTTCCGGTTGCGCCGATCGCGCTCTGCATTCCCCTGTAATTTTGGAATCCAGTAAGAGCAATGCGTTGAGGGCATCGGCCTACCTAATCTGCAATGATGGCGATGCCAAAAGCAACCATTGACCAGAATAATCTTCTTGAGACGTTGAAGAACAATGTCGGGCCGACCAGGCAAGCGCGGGTCGTGAAGGCGGTAACGATAACCCAGGCGATGGACAAGCTTGCGGACGATCATTTCCGGCTTCGTGTCACGCGATGTGATCCGCGACATTGTTGCCGACCGCTGCAAATGCGAAAGATTGTCCATTTTAATAATTGCGAACGGCAATCGCTTTATGCTCTCTTCGGAATTCCATTCACCGAAAAATAGTAGCAGTCCTCCCCTGGTTCAGAATAAGCTCGGAAATTATACATATTCGCCTGCCCGTAACATATTTGAACTCTACCATTCTCAAGGGCATAGCAGCCTGCACCGATCGTCGAGATTTTGGTATTCATTGGGGCAATGATCGTATTGTATCCTTCGATGCTCTCTGCCTCCTGCTTCAGCGCAGCCATTGTCCCGTCCGCGTCGTAACACGGAAACACAAATTCACGGATATTGCCAATTAAATGTCGAAGTCTACTCACGACTGCTTCGTTCGTTTGCTGGTGACCGCGAGTACCTTCTTCCGTTGGATCGCCGCAGCCAATTGCAATGAGCGTGGGTTCGTATTCCTGAATCAGTGCCAATGCTCTTTCAGTTTCAAAGCCTGCAAGCACGATTAGGTGCGTGCGCCTCGAAGGCAGCAATTCTCCGGGAAATCCCAAAACAGATCGCACTTCACGAATGCCTTTGCTAAGCCATTTCCGCTCAGCCGGGTCACCGACTGAGTATTCTTTTGCGTGCGCATATACAAAGTCAACTTTGTCATCGGGGCGAACGGTCTCCGACAGTATTCTAAAGAGAATCAACAATCCTTCGTGGGTAAACGTTGTAATGTCGATCAACCATCGCTTCGACGGCCCACTGCAAGCAGCACGCACTCCACGGAGGATGGAATCGGCGCTCTTGATTGGGTCCTCGGTATCCAAATAAAGCGTGTCGTGGCGTCCGTTGAACAGGTGTGCCAGATACTTATGATTCTCGCCCACCATTTGCGAGTGATTCTCGTTCATGGCAATTAGCGTCTTGCCGACGCGAAAAGCATCAATGTTGTCGGCGACTGATCTGCACCTAACCTCATAACTTGCGGAGCAGACAAAGACATCCACTCCGGGCTGGGTGATTGCTCGAAGTTCGCTGAGTTTTTTTCGTGTAGGCTTCACCGAATCACCGTTTAGTCAAAGAGAGTCAACTGGCCTTGCTCAAACGACTGAGACACCCCTGCTTCTTTGATTTTACGAAGAGTCTTGTCGGGATTGTGCATAGCATCAAATAGAATGTTGTTCGTAACGAACAAGTACCCTGCGAAGCTCGATGGATCAAGGTTAAAGTGCGGTGCTAGCCGCCTCGTTAGCACGTACAATCGAGTTCGTCCAGTCCCGTCCTTGTTGCCGATTGATGAACGATGAAAATAGCCGTATCGGACGCCCATATCGAAAACTCGAATCAGTTCGGGGTCGGGCGCGCCTGAAATTGCGACGGAGAACACTCGGCGCTCTGAGTCCTCAGAAATGAGTTTCTGATAAAACGTATTTCCTAATACGCGCAGTAGGTTGCGCAGTTGCTCCGTTACAACCTGAACATTCTCAAGCGTCTCAGTTGCAGCGTGATTTGCAGCATAGGTCGCCTCATCCTCCACCATTTTATCGAACTCGCTGAACATAAGCCGCTCAGATTCTGCCCGGATAACGACATCCTGTATTCCTTGCCGAATGCTGCGCACCGGCGCATGCTCGATCCTTGCGCGTTCTTCGTCGTACATCTGCGCCGCTGGTTCGAGAAAGTACCGAATCAACCCAGACGAGATATGGACAAGCTGGTCAAACCCAGCGTAGGAGTAGCTACTGGTGGACTTTGACTGTCCTGCGAGACTCTTAATGTATTCCGGGCGCGAATATCTCGCCACGTCATCGTCGGCTCGATAACCCTTTCCAGAGTCGGGCCACGCATCCTTGATTTTCTTCGCTAATGCGCGAATCTTCTCTTCCTGCTCTTGATCCGGTGGGAAGAACGATCGCGGATCGGCATCAATCTCGGCCCAACCACCCCGCATTAAACGTTTCCTTACGATCGCTTCAACCCTTTTGGAATAGAGGCTCCGTGACGATGTATAGACATCTGCGATGTTGATCTCTTGGAAATCATGCGGCGATTGAATGGCTGGGCCTGCGATTGTACTGAGCGTTTTGTAGCGCAATTGAGTTGAAATCTTGATGCTTACATCACCTGCCGTGCGGGTGGAAACCCAGGAATTCAGAACGCGAGTCTGCGTTCGATTAAGGTAGTCAGCATCGTCAATTAACAAGAAAAATGGGCCATCGGCCAAGAATGGAAGCGATCGAAGTCCTTGAAGCACGGGAAAGAGGAAGTCAAGATAACCGCACAGGGCACCGGAATAGGGCAGCGGATGTTCGGGTGCAATCGCCAGTCGCCTCGTATATTGATTGACCTCAACGTAAAGCCGATCAAATATCGAAGCGCATTGCGCGAATACTTCTGCCGGCAGTATATCCGGCTCGATGGAGAGGCTTTGACTCCATCCGGCCATGATGAGTCTGGGTGCGAGGACGGTGTTAATAAAGCCGTTGGTAGCAGCAGAATGTTCTGTGCCGACATCAGCGGCGGCGCTAGCGAGGCTGGAGAAGACTTTGCTCGCAACAAATACGGTCAAAATATGCTCATTTAGTATAGCATCGGCATGTTGCGTCTCAAGGCGATGGAGTTCAGTTAGATTCGGCGCGGTGTTCTTGATCGAAACTAGCACTCCGCAAAACGGAAGCTGGCGTAGCGCACATCCACGCGCCAGCCTTTGACAGTCGGGGAGCAAATACCGAAACATCATGCTCTTCCCACATCCACGTGGCCCACTGACCATTGTGTGTCCTTGGTCCAAGATTTTGTAGAAATCCGTAAAGACATCTACGAAGAGAGCCTGAACATCGGCGGCATCCATGTCTTCCGGTGTCAAGACCTTGAATGGATTGTCGGTTAGGGTCATAGAAGTCATAGGCACCTCAAGCCGGATGGAGCAAGCGATCACAGAGTGATTGTCCTGTCATTTTCACTTCCGGGCAGAAGTCTGCTATCGTCGAGGTCGTGAAGTCTGGATAACCGGACTCTGCAAGTCGATACGCGATCGGATCAATCATCGGAGAGAGGCAATTGTTGTCTTGGTAGACTTTGATTTGCACGTCAATTGAATCAATTCGCGCGATGTCGCGCATAAACCTCATGCAGTACATTCGTTCGCAGTGCATTTTCAAAGTGCGCACAAAGATTTCATCCAGCAAGTAGACACGAGAGTCAGCCTTACCGAAATCACTGGTTGCATCGTTTACGGTAAATTGGAAGTGCAACTGAATGTTGTGCTGTGCTGGCTTCACGATCACCGAGTGCAATGCGAGGGCATATTTATGAAAGACTTCGCTTGTTGAATTTATTTGATTTTGAGAGAGCATGAATCTCGCAGCGCGTGTCGAATCGTCAGCTAACTCGTCAGCAAGCCGAAGGGTTGCAGCAACAGCCTGGAAATGTACCTGTTTGCCAAGAACCGGCTCGACCTGTGGCAGTTTACCGATTGTGTCTTTGGACCCGTCTATCCTTCCTCCGTGAGCACTAGCAATCTGCTGAATTGCACGACGTTCAGGTACGTCCTCGCCCACGAGTGGACCAAGCGCCCCGATTACCTCAGCAAGCTTCGTTTCGTGTCCCGATCGTCCATAGATATTCCCGACATCGTGAAAATGTGCAGCTTGAAGCAGGAGATACACTTCGTATGCACTCATGCTAGTGTTGCCATCGGAGCTAACGAGATCGGCCGCGCGCGCAATCACGGTTCGGATATGATTCTCGCCATGATCCGTCAGGTAGCCGGAGTCATTCAGAAGTGCGCCGCTCTCTACATGTTGGTAGACATATTCTTTTAGATAGTTGAATACGTTAGCCAACCTATCTCGATATGGCAGACCACCGGATGGGAACGCGCTTTCTGGCTGCGATGAGAGCCATTGAACAAGTATCGGCGTGTTCTGCGTGAGGTAACTCATTTTGGAACAATGTGGTCAGCGCTCGTGGGCTAGTAGTGAGGAAAATACAGCACGAGCCAACAATGGAGGAACCGCATTACCAACCTGTTGCTGTTGAAACCCAATTGATCCGTGGAACTCATAGCTGTCTGGGAACGATTGTATGCGAGCCGCTTCACGAACCGAGAGTCCACGGTGTTGAGCAGGATGAATTAACATGTTTTTTCGGTAATTACCAATGACTACAGATGGTTCGTCGGGCTTCAAGCGATAGTAGATGCCGGTGTGGCACCGCGATCGGTCCCTATAATTGCGCATCAGGCGAGCGGGGATGGATTCCCAGTTGCCGCCTGGCGGAATATGCTCATACCGCTTGATGACCACCGGCGCATTATTGCTGACAAGGTGATTAGAGGACGTTTTTAGACGCTGACGCAGTTGCTTAGCGTACTGCGAAGAAGGAGAGCGACGATACGGCTGCCGGGAAATAGTTGCGCCGTTTTCTAGGCGTGGCAGATCATCAATCGCGTCCCGAACGGTTAATGGTTTGTTGTGGCTGAGAGTGGGCATTTTGAACTTCACGCCGTGACGCGATCCAACGAGGAAGAAACGAGCACGATTCTGAGGAACCCCAAAGTGCATCGCGTTCAATAAACCGAGTTGATTTGTGTATCCAAGACACTCAAGCTGATCGACGACCTGCTCCAGAAAAACACCGTTCGCGGTATCAACGATTCCCTTTACATTCTCGAACACTACCCAGTCTGGCTTCACCACTCGAACCACGCGCAGGAATTCGAGAAACAACCAATTCTCAGGATTGTCCGGCGAGCGCGTCCGTTGGTTTGAGTATGAAAAACCTTGGCAGGGCGGACCTCCAAAAACAACCGTCTGCGATTTTGCGTCGAGAAACTCTCTGATTGTGGGTGCGGTCAATTTCCGAATATCGCAATTCACTACTTTTGTGCATTTGTGATTAGCCGAATATGTTTGCGCAGCGTACTGATCCAACTCAACAGCCAGAGCGACCTTAACACCAGCCAGTCGAGCGCCGAGACTCATTCCTCCGGCTCCAGCAAAAAGGTCGATTCCAATGATTTCAAGCGATTTCCTGCCCATCGGAATCAGCCTTGTCCCGGTTTCCAAAAATCGCCATCTTACCACGATGCCGACCGGGATTACAGATACCGAAGGGAGTTTATCGGTACTTAGCCACGCTTCGCTAGGCAGAACTCACAGCGATTGCGCAAAGTCTGCGGTCAGATTTTGGACCATGCGCAAATAGCAATCTGGCCCCGCTACCCCATCTGAATATCCGCTTGAAGTCCCCGTTGGCTTAGTGACTCCTTAATTCCCAATTCGACGGTGTTCTCTCGGATTGCTGCGTCGCCTTTGGCGACGATGACCACATCGCAACGAACGTCTGCACCTTCCTTTGCCAACGGGTCGATGACTTCGTTGTAAATGTCGTTCCAGTTCTCCCAAGGCAGTGTCAGAGCAATTCGCACACGGCTAACGCGACGCTCACCGTGGACAATCTTCACCCCTGCGCCCGAATGTATAAACTCGTCCGATGGCAATCCAGGTTTTGGCAATGTGCTATCACCCTGCGCGCCTGCCTCAAGTTTGAGCGGTTCCGGCTCCGGCAATAGCGACTTAGCAAGCTCTGGCCTTAGCAGCCACGCCGATTCTGTGACTTCGCATTGATTTGCTGTCGCCTGCCTATCGGCGAAGAGGATTGTGTCGAATTGCAGTTTCTCGCCGTCACCGAGTGCGTAAGCGAACAGACCCCGTTGAACACCTCTGGCAATGCAGTCTGGCAAAACTCCGCTGTTAAGTAGCCTCGGCAAGTGCGTCAACTGCGTGAAGAAATCGGACAGCACTCGGACGTTGACGGTTTTGTTCTCTTCCGGCCACAACCCGAAACGCGATCCGATTAGAATTGCAGGATCGAGCTTTTCGAGGATTTGCTGCTCATCTTTAAGTTTGTCGAGGACCTTCTGACTCAGCGTCGCCTTGCTTACGGCGATGCCCATCTCGATTGCGCGGATCGCCTTTTTCTCGGTCGGAACTAAGATATGGCGATACACTGCTGAAAGTGCGGCTGGCAATCGCACTTCAGCTTCCTTCAATCTCGCTGACAAGTCTTTTAATTGCTCATCAGTCAATTGGGCCTTCGTGCTCTTGTGATCCTCGATGCTCCGCAGCGCAAGCAATCTACGCGCAGCATCGGTAACTTCGGATGCTCGCTTCTGATCTGGTGCAAGGAAGACCAACATATTGGCATATTTGCGGAATCCCTTGCCATGCTGCTTTAAGATTCGTCCAACGAGGTCCTCAGTTTCCTTTGGCAGGCCGTCTTCGTTTGCTCCGTATTCGAGGTCCAAAACAACCAAACTCAATCTTGGCTCATCCCCTACAAAGCTATCGTCGCCCGGCTCAGGATAACGATATACCCGAAACACGGCTTCACCGATCAATTCGTTCAGCTTCGTTTTGGCAAACTCGCGCACCTTATCCGGCTCTGAGCGAATCATCTCCTCACGGTCCACAAGAATACGATTGAGATTCGGTCGGGCGTCGAAGCGGTACAGGCCGTTGTCTTGATACAGATACCACAATCGCTTCGTCATTCGATCGAGCGCGTCGGACACAAACGGAGGTGCCATCTCAGGATTCAGAACCGCCACGCGCAACTGTGGCAAAGTGGCTCCCCGTTGTTGGCCGCCGCTGAACGAGTACATGAAGATTGCCCGCGCCAGCTTCTCAGAGACATTTTCCTTGGCGTATTCACTTCCCAACTGCCGGTCGATTTCCGATGCTTTGGCGTGGCTCCCGGATATATCGCTTTCGATGACGGAGTGGAACACATTGCCCGATCCAGTGTGCTTGACCAGCTCGCTCCGCACCGCCGACGCACCGAGGTTAATTGAACCACTAGCAATCAATAACTCATTATCTTTGGCCTGGTAGAGATCGGAGATTACGTCAGCCAACAGCCGTAAGACGCCACGAGTGCGCTGGAATTCAGGGATGCTTCCCCATCGCTCGTAAAGCCCTGTAATCAATTCAGGGTGAAACGGATATGCTCGCTCAATTTCCAATCTGTAGTTTGATTCCCGGCAGCCACCGGGCACATCCTCTCCAAGTCCGCGATACATTTCCCAAAAAGCCTGTGCGGCTGCTTTGTGATGCGCTGGGTCACCCAAATTCTCGAACAGGCGCCGGCGAATTACTTCGTAGATTTCCGTTCCTTCAACCGTCTGACGCACTTTCTCAATTCTTCCTAATACTTTTTCAAGCGATGCGTATGCTGCCTCCGCGTTCTCATCCATGTACTCGCCAATCTGACTGGTCAGTGTGGCAATCATTACCGCGTGCGGGCAATTGGCCACGGCGATGGAAAGCTCTTGCAGGAACGAAAGCGTGTTGCCGCGCAACGTGCTATCGACTGTCCGGATGCCGCCAGCCTTGATGAGATAAATTAGAATCTCATCCAGAAGAATCAGGCATGGGCCGGCCTCGGCTAGCAACTGACCGAGCAAGTCAGTGCCGGGAGAAATCTTCTGTTCGTCGCTCTTGGCGACCAATTTGTAGAGTCGGTCGCCGCCAAGTTGCCATGCCATTTCACCCCAAAACGTTCGGCTGCTTGTCGGATTGAGTGCCGTGCCGACCAGACACGCAACACTCGCCGCCGGAATTTGCTTTAGGCCGGCAGCGTGAACAAGCTTTTGCACTTGTGGGAGTTTTCCCACTTCACTTGACTTTCTCAGCAAGTGATACAGAGTCAAAAGCGTGTGTGTCTTGCCGCCGCCGAATGCCGTCTGCAATTGGATAACCGGTTCAGTCTTTCCGGTGCCGGCCAATCGACCGATCACGTCGATCACCAGCTTCGACAAGCCATCTGTCATGTACGTCTTGGCGAAGAATGTGCTGGCGTCCTGATAATCGAGCGCGCCCCGTCCCGCTAACACTTCGCCTAGATCAGCGGCGAATACCGAAGAGTCAAACTTGCCATCGCGGATGTCTTTATGCGGAACGGCGACCTGCCGCCACGGCTTGAGTCCGGTCATGCTTTGCTCCCTGTCAGCCAGCGAAGGGCTAAATCGGGTCCTGCGGCTGCTCGCAAGAGCCGTAGCGTGTTTTCCCTGAGTTTTCTTGGTCCTTGCAAAAATCGCCCAATCGACACAGCATTATCTCGACCCTGTGGACGAAGAATATGATCGACGGCTACCGGATCAGAGAAAGTGATCGACTCCTCGTCCTCGGCGACTATTCGGTAGCGATACTCCTCGCTCGGATATTCCTGATCCTCACCGGCATTTTCCATTACTTCCTTAACGATCCAAATTGCTACAAGAAAGCCTGCCTGCTCAACTTCAACTCGCACGTTCTTCCCGGAGGTCACCATCCACAAGCGATCTCCCGGCTCAAGAGTGCCGAATAGTCGGGAATTCGAGTACCAGCCATGTACTCGGCCTTCTTTCACGTTCCAAACGTAGTCTCGCCAATAAGTTAGCACATCCGTCATGGTCGTTTCTCACTTGACTTTTACGCAATTTAAGCCGATACTTTGAGTGGAGGCTTTGGTCGTCTCGCAAGAGGTGGTCATTGCCTTTCTTTTTGCGCTTATGTCTCTTCGGGAGCTTGTTCTTCAAGTCGGTCATATCTGCCTCGAAGATCGTCAATGTAGACGATTCCGTGCAATGGCCAGACACCGCTCCCATCTGGTTTCGGCTTCTCTCCGTGAAATTGCATGTCGTGTAATTTAGTCGCATAAGGCGAAAGCTCGTCACGCCGAAGTTGTGTCATTCGGTTAAGTCGCCAGGCCCAACCGATAATGTAAGCAGTCAAATCGGCGAGAAGAATGCCGGTGGTCAGATCAGAATGCACGAAGAACGGTTCAGGGACAATTCGAGAGCTTCTGTAGCGTCCTGTTTCGTGTCCCAGGAAATAGGCTGCCATTTGCTGAACAAGAATGTGCGATTTGGACTTGTCGAGTTCATCGAAAACGATCAATCCGCGTTCACGGGGCGGCAGCGTTTCCAAAAAATAGAAGTACCTCTCGAAAAGGTACACGTAATCCTTTCTTAACTGACCGGCAGTCGGGCGCGGTGAATTCGGATCAGTCACCGATGCAAATACTTGCACGCTGAAACTGGCTGCAATATCAAGTACGGCATGAACAAAGTTGAGGATTTGTCGGCTGTATGCCACCATCTCCGGGTATGTCTCTCCGCACTTGTCTAGTCCTTTCGCTCGTGCCTCCTTACCTTTAAGAAGCAACGAGTTCGCTAACGGAGTCAATTCCTCAGCAGATATGGCAATGTTGCGCGACGCGATTCTGAATCGTTTGGTCTTTAGTAGTTTGCGGCCCTTTGTTTCCTCGCTGTGCAAGTCTCGCAAATAGCCGCCGAAATGGTCGCGCTCGGCAGAGCGAATCGCACGAACCATATTCCAGAGATTGTCTTCCGAAACGGCAACTCCGGCTAAGACCTCGCAAGGGGTCCCGCTACGATCGTGTCCACTTTCGTCGATGAAGAGCAGCATTTGCGATGTTCGTTTCTAAAACAACCGTCCTTGAGCGGCTTGTTCGAGTTGTTCTTTTTGGTTTAGCAGGCCCTGCATCAGTTGTTTTTCCTTTTCGCCGTCGGGGAGGATTTCGCTGATGGCTTGGGCAACGAGCCAGAGGGAGGGATTGTTGCCCTGGCCGCTACGGCCAAGGAACTCGCCCATGCCGTCTGAATCGTTCTTTTCTCGGAACACGCAGAGGCGGTGCAGCACGTCGATTAAGCTGGCCGGGCTGCCGTCGATATTTGGCTCGCCAAGGTCCTTGATCTTCATTCGTTGCGCAACAGGCACGGCTTGCACGTTTTCGCCCGATTTCTCCAGCACGCCGGTTCGGTCCCACATCGTTTCGGTATCCATCCCGAGCGCTTGCGCAAGCTTGAACGATTCGTCGGCCGGCACTTTCGCGTCGATATACGACCATTTCCAAACTACATAAAAACGACTTTCCGGGTCGATGGTGCCCGTATGCGTGGTCTTGAGAATCTTGGCCAAGGCATAGTTCGTTACGAGGCTTCGCACTTCGTCGAGAAACTGGCCGACGGTAACTTCCTCGCCGGAGAGCTTGGAAACCCGATCATATTTGCCAAATACTGATAAAGCTGGTCCGATAGCCGAAATGAAGAAGTCGCCCCCCCGAATCCCCTGTGACCAGAAAAAGTCGAGCCGTTCCTTGGCAACTTTCTGAAGTTCACGACGGACATCATCCCACAAACCAGCGCCAACTGTTCGATTCCTCTTTCGACACACCATCGAAATACTTCCTGCAAGCGCAGCGGAGTCATGTGCCCTAAGTCGCCCGCGACCCTCGGTATGAATCGGCCAGCTCGCAGTGACTACAAGCCCAGATTTAAGTAGGCCCTCAATTAAAGTCTCCCATGCTGACGTTGTTTTATGCGCAAACATTACGACTATCACACCGGAATCAACAACGACGCGGGCCATTTGGTCGAAGGCTTGACGCATCCCAGTTTCATAGTCTTTGGCAGTCTTACGTTGTCCTGGATAATTTGAGCCGAGATGACTAACAACTTCCTGCCCCTTCGGCGTAAGGGGAGATCGAAATAGCTCGTACTGTGATCCCACATTTCTCTTCAACCACACATAGAAGAAATCGCTGAGGTCTGAATATGGAACGGCATCATAGTAAGGAGGATCGGTGATAACGGCTTCGGCAGTGCCATCCTGAAACGGCAACTGAGTCGCACTTCCTTGGACCGGAATTCCGACACAAGGCGTAATTGGAGCAATCGCCTGAATAGCGTCGATTACGAACCCCAGCGACCACTCAAATCCCCCTGTTCTGTCCTGCAACAGATTGGCCTCGGCATAATCCCAAATCATCGGCAGCGCCTGGCGTCCAAACGTGCCTGTAACTCCTTCGTCGTCGTTTCCCCAACGACACAGCGTGGTTGCGAAATCCGTGCATTTGTCAAATGCAAATGCTAAATAAGTCACAATTGCTCGCGCATAGTCATTATCGTGGAATCCGCGAATAATCGCAGGAAGACTTTGAAGCACGTTTGCCATCGTGATGAGCACGAGCTTTTGTCGGTCGTTGAACAGATCGCACCACTTAGACATTCCAAAAAGCGGCGCATTGAAAACGCCCGACCAAGCTTTGAGTGGCTCATTGGGGATTATGTCTGGCGAAGACGCGAGGATTTCAGAAAGCGCCTGCGAATTCTCTTGATAGACACGATAATCTACTTCAGTGGAGGGCCGGTAAGTTTTTCCTGATCGCCGACTGTCACTGCATACGACGGCGAGCAACTGAGAATTCAGTCGGCCGGCGCGCCCTTCCTCCTGGAGGTAATCGCTAGAAGCCAGCGAGTTGCAAAAGGGACACAAAGCTTGCCCTCGCTGCATGGTTCCGTTGTCAGGATCAAAATCAATTTCTTTGTCATCCACTATCTCAAACGAGCAGCGCTTCGAGTTCGCATCAAGAATCATCCGAAGAGCGATTTTGCGACGACTTTTATTACAAAGCCACAATTGCCTAATGCAGGGGATCAGGGCGGCACATGAAGGATTTGGGCACCGCACCGTTCTTGCCCAAATAAATGCTAATGGTTTCTCCTTTGATTGCGCCGTGTTCTACGCAGATGGAATCGTGTTGGTTACCAACTGTAGCAAAAAGTATCCCCAATACCTTACGTCAGCCGCCAAAGGATTCTTTTCATAATCGTCGGCGGCGATTTCTACATCTGGGATGACCTCGCCATCGGCGATCTTGATTGTCGCTTCTGATTCATCTAGGAGCGGTCGATGCTTGCCTTGGGCTTTTCTCTTTTCCAGATTATGTACAATTAGCCGCTTGATGTAGTCTGGGACGGGACGGCTATTTGGCTGACCATATTTCTGCGAATAGACTAGCGTACAGAGTTCGATCAAGTGCGCGACGGGATTCAGGTCAATGGCGTGCGCTTCGCAACCAAGCCGCAATGCCTCCAATGGAATCGCTCCGCCACCCGCAAAGGGATCGAGAACCTTTGGCGCATTGCTCTTTGCACCGGGATGCAAGAACTTATGAGCCGTCGCAATTAGCTTGCGGGCAGGTTCGATATACTCTGGATTGTTTGAGTTCTCCCATCGCACCAGATGCTTGATGAACTCCACGCAACGATTTCGCGGCGTATCTTCGACAGGTTTGCCATTCGTGCCATTGCCATTGGCACCGCTTTCAGCGCGAGGGCGAAATTGCTCCTTTTTCAATAATTCCATCACAAACTTGCGAAACTCCTCCGGGCACTCCAGATCATCCGGGTCAGGAATCAGCGATGCAAACAAGACTGCTCTGCAAGCGACCAACGGTCGGCGTGCCCACCAAATATGCAACGTGCGAATATGCCCTGATCGCGCGCGATTGTCCACCGCCGATTGCTCGGAGATTTCCATTAGCGGCAAAGCAACTTCGATTAGGCGTTTAAGCATCTTTCATTTATGGAATCAGGTTGTCGCGCATGTAGTTCGCGGTGCGGATGAGAAGGTCCAACGCTTCAAACGCCGACGCAAAACTGCGATCGAGCGAATCGAAACTTCTAATGGACTCAAGCTGGCCTCGCACGGATGAAACGTTATCACTCAAAAACCCTTGCATTCTGCGACTGTTAAGTACCTCGATCACCGCTAGCGAAGAATTGTTAAGGTCCTTTGTCTTGCCGATTAGCTGCCCAAGAATCTTGCGGTATCGGCGAAATTCTCTTTCGTCAAGAAACAGCGAGCTTGAAAGTGGTTTGATCGGCTGAATACTGTCTGGAACCCCAGGCACGCTCGCTAGAAATTCCTGCAACTCAACCAAGATAGTTCGTAGGTCGTGTAGGTCTGCTTCCCAGCGATGTAGGCGCGCCTGACGCTGGTCTTCCCGTCGGCCATCATCAGCCTGTGAGGACGAGAATGAGTTGTAGGCCGAATACACATTCGCAGCCGTAGCTATCGCTGCGAGAACGAGCGCGCCGATCGAAAACGGATCGGGATCAAAAGGTTGACCAGGATTAGATGTGACACGATTGCTTTGCATAATTAGTCATTTCGGTCCATCAAGTCCGCATGGCAGTCGTCGCAACGATCCGTGATGCTTTCGCCCGAATACAGTCGCCCACATTCGGTGCAATGTTCGTAGTCGCCCGATTCGCCGCAGTTCAAGCAAACGTATCGGACGTTGAAGTCCAGAAGGCGTCCCGCTGCTAGGCAAGCCGTTGCACCACACTCAGGGCACTCTTCGACATCCGGGTCGCTACAAAGACGATCCTTGGGTGACATCCACGTTGTGTTTTGCTCCACGACTTCGCTTGCAATATCCTCCGCCTCACCTCGTCTGCCGCAGAACAAGCAGGTTGCAGTTCCGCCGTCACCATAGAGCGTTGGTTGGAGGCAGACCGGACAATTGATAAAAACCGCGAATCGGTTCCCGTCAATTTCGGGCTGAATTTCCTGCTCTCGATGCTTCACGAACTCGTCGAATTCTGTAAGGAGTGTCCTTAATTGCTGGATTTGCTGACCGACATCGGAATCCACGTGATCTTCCAACTCGGTGCCAATGAAGTCGAGCGCAAATGAATAAGCTTTAACTATCACGGCCATTGCCGTTGCATGGTCGATGGTTATCGAAAAGTGTCGGATTTTGTTGCGGAGCTTTCGCAGCAGGTCCAACACAGGGACGTGCTGTTTCGGAATCTCAAAATCGCATTCTGATTTCAGTCGAGTGACTAAATCTCGGAATGCCACCGAAAAGAAATCACCGCTTTGATAGTCTTGAAGTGTTGCGTGGCTTGGATCGGCAAAAACATACTTCCAGTCTTCCGCTTCCAGCCGCGCTTTCATAAGCAATTCCAAGCCATCCATCAGCGTGGCCATCGCATGTTTGACCATTCGAGGCGTACCATCTTTTGCTTGCTCGCCGGCAAGCAGAAGATAATCCACGGCATTCGCGGTCAAATTGCAGGAGATTTGATTACTCATTGGGACGCCGCCTTTTTCCAATCCGATTGTGCGACCATGTAACGCACGACACTCATTTCCTCCTGTGGGTGCAACTTCGAGGCGGGGTCTTGAATGAAGTGGAGTGTCGGTTTGCTCTTGCAGTCGGTCACGATGTACAGCCAGTAATCCGCGCCGAAGCGCTGTGCCTTAATCCATTCATTGGGCGTCAACGCAACTCCGCCGACGCAGCCGCGACCCTTTACCTCGATGTATCGGGCAACCTGACCATCGAGAAGCGACGTGATGTCCCAGCCGCAGTTTTCTTCTTCGACTGAAATGGGCTTGCGTCCTTGTTCTGCTTCGTATTGCTTTACCTCCTCGATGGCGATTGCTTCCACCTCTGGATCGCTTTCCATGCCCTCGACTGAGGCGACAACCTCGTGTGGAGGCGGAAGGATGACAGCGACGCCGACGACTTCGGGCGGCTTTTCCGAAAGATGCCGCTCTTGCTCAATTTCAATCAGCCGATTCTTGAGTCGAAGCGAAAGCTCTGCCTTGCGAGCTTCTTCTTGCGCGCGGTTGCCTTGGATCGACAATCGCTTTGGATCGGCCTCTTCGCGGATTTGGCGGAGTTGCTGATCGTATTTTGCGATCTTCTTGTTCGACTCGCTGATGAGGAATTGGAGCGACTTGCGGACATATTTCTCTTTGATGCTAAGTTCATGCGTGCGACGATCAGTGATTTCGTTGAAATACACCGGTGTGACTTCGTCGAGCGACCATTCAATTACTCGATCTTGATCGGTCGCTGACTGACGAACCGTTTGCGGAACGGTCGGACTGCCATCTGGGGCCTTTAAGTCCAAAAGCGCGTAAGGCTGACTCTTGCGAAATTCGCCCGACGTGAGATGAATGGCAAACAGTCGCTCACCTGCTGGCTGTCCACGCCCATCTTCGACGCCACACTTTAGAAGCCAAAGCACCGTTGGTTCGCGCGCCTCTGCATTGAAGAAGCAAGCGCCTTGCCGCAGTGAACCTCCATAATCACGCAATACTCGATCCACAACACCCTCGAACAGCGGATGGCCAGGTCCAACGAATTCTAAATCGGAGTAGCCGACCACCTGATCCTTATCGAATGTCATCAAGGGATAAGCGTTGCCGATCTTGCCAAAGCGGCGCTCAATTGCATCGGGCACCTTCTTCAAGTCGGGTGGCACACGTGCAATTGTCCATACGTCCTTTTGGTCCTTGACCGGACCAATCGTGCCGCCAAACGACCGATACGCTTCGATGAAGAACTTCTCGATGTATTCGGGCATGAGCCGTTGTTCTTTGCTCTGCTGCTGGTCGGCGAGTAGCTTGCTCATGTCGATATAGCGGGTGCCCAGGGCCTGATCGCGCATGTCGGCTCGAATGCGATCCACCTGCTCCTGGTCGGTTTGCAGATCAATGTCGGCCAGAATCTCTGTCATCGTGCGGCGACGCGAAAGCCAATCCTTCATTAGTGAGTCGAATCGCGGGGCAGGAATGATCTCGCCGATTACGTCGTAAACGCGGTCGCTACCCAATGCCTTGCGCATGTCGTCAAGCTTGTGCAGGAGTCGGTCCATGACTTCGCCCTCGCGCGTGTTGTCCGCAACGAGATTGAAGATCATCACCTCGTTTTCCTGCTTGTAGCGGTGGATACGGCCCATGCGCTGTTCGAGACGATTTGGATTCCAAGGTATGTCGTAGTTGGCCATCAGCGAGCAGAACTGAAGATTTATGCCTTCGCCAGCCGCTTCGGTTGCCACCATGACCGATGGCTTATGCTCGTAAAAATCGCGTTCGGCGGCGATGCGTTTATCTAGCGACATGCCGCCATGAATGATCGGGCAATAGAAGCCCATGTCGGTGAGCTTGCTGACGAGAAAATCGAGCGTGTCTTTGTGTTCGGTGAATACGAGCAGACGTTCGTCGCGTCCCGACAAATGCTGCGAGATGACACCGCGCAGCTCCTCGAACTTAGTTTCCGGGACGTGGCGCTCGGTGTGCTTGGCTAACTTGACGAGTCGATCAAGTTCTTCGATCTCGGCCTCCAACTCGGCCATGTTCTCGGCCATCGTAACCCGCTCGACGAGATCGTCCTCGAACTTCCAGCGGTCCTCCTCGGCAAGATCGTCAAGGTCTTCGGGAAGCTCACCGTATTCCTGCCTGATCTTCCCCAGCTTCTGCAATTCCATGAGGCGCTTTAGCCGTCTCTCCAGCGAGCGGCGAATCGCAGCAACGCTGGAAGCAAGTCGGCGTTGAAGCACCGTTAGTGCCAAGCCGACGTTGCGGTTGTCTTGTTGGGTTGCGCGTTCAAAATTGTTCTGAACATAGTCAGTAACAGCTTCATACAGCGTCAGTTCATCCGGCGACAACGTATAAGGAAGTGTCTTGACGTGGCGGGGCGGAAAGCAGGGTGAGCCATCGAATTTCTTCATGTCCTCTTTCAGGCGGCGAATCATAATTCGGTTTTCGCCCCGGGCGCTCGCTTCGGCTAGAATATCGCCGTTGACGTACAGATCGCGGTCGAGCAGTTGAAGGAGCAGGGCGAAATTGTCCGGGTCACCCTTATGAGGCGTGGCTGTCAGAAAGAGAAAATGATCCGTGCGGTCGCGTAAGAATTCGCCAAGTTCATACCGCTGTGTCTTGTCAATTTTCGTTCCATAGCGGTATGCGGCCATTTTGTGGGCCTCATCCACAATAACCAAATCCCAGCGCACATCACGGAGTTGGTTGAGAATGTCATCCTGCCTAGCGATAAAATCAATCGACGTGATGCACTGCGGATGATCCTCCCAAATGTTGCGACCAAAGACGGAATTGACAGTGCCACGGTCGATCACCGTGAATGGCTCGCCGAACTTTTCGTGAAGTTCCCGACGCCACTGTGGAGTGAGATTCGCCGGAGTGACTATTAGCGTCCGTTCAATCAATCCGCGAAACTTCAATTCCTTGATAAGCAGGCCGCCCATGATCGTCTTGCCGGCCCCAGGATCGTCGGCAATCAGAAATCGAATGCACGGCTGGGTAAGCAAGTGCGTATAAACCGCGTCCATCTGATGTGGCAGCGGATCGACTTGGGAAACCGATACTGCAAAGTGCGGGTCGTATTGGTAGGCAAGTCGGATGCGATGCGCTTCGGCAGCAAGCCGGAAGTGCGTCGGGTTTCCGTTCAAAGCGGCGAGTTCTCCAACTGGAGTGATCGCTACTTTGCCGTCGAAATCCTCCACCGTCAGCAATTTCGTCCAAAGACGCTTGGTATGAAGTCCGACGGCCTGCACCTCTAGCCGGGAACCTCTGGCCTTGGCGGTCAGCACCCTCACTGGCTCGGTCCAATGCGGCCCCGCCAGGATCGTGCCATCAGTCAATTTCGATAATAAGTCAGTGACATTCATTCTGGGTGTTTTTCCAGTCGCACGCGATCGGAGAATCTGACTGCCGGCGACCGCCTGCCCTTGGCGAAGCTAGCAATTTATCCGATTGGCCGATTCGTCGCAAGTTATTAGAATAGCTGGATTTGCGAACGGAAAGCCGAACGCACCGACAGGTTTTTGATTCCAGGATGTTGTCGCGTTCCCGCACGGCGAGATGCGTTGGCGAGATTCAGAATGAGCGTACACGAGTCAGATCGCGCTCGATGCGTAGAAAAGGCACCTACTGCCTCGAACCACTCGCTCGATTAAACAGTCATCGTTTGAACCTCGATGCGGATATTTTAGGACCACCAAACGATGTTGCTGTCGATTACGTCTAGTCACCGTCCTGCCAATGATCTTGGCTACTTGTTGCATAAGCACCCGGATCGGTATCAGACATTCGAGTTGAGTTTCGGCAAAGCCCACGTTTTTTACCCCGAAGTTTCTGAGGATCGGTGTACGGCCTGCCTGATGCTGGACGTTGATCCGATTGGCATGGTTCGTGGCAAGGGAGCCAATCCGAACTTCGCGCTGGCCCAGTACGTGAACGACAGACCGTATGTCGCATCCTCATTTATGAGCGTGGCGATTTCACAAGTATTTGGTTCGGCGCTGCAAGGACGCAGCAAGGAGCGAGCGGAACTTGTCGGAGTGCCGATACCACTGGAAGCGCGGCTTGACGTGTTACCGGTGCGGGGCGGCGAAAGCTTCCTGCACGAAATCTTCGAGCCGTTGGGATACTCTATTTCGGCCAGTCGATATGGATTGGACGATCAATTTACCGATTGGGGCGAAAGCCCTTACTATTCGGTGACGATTCAGAAAACGACAACGCTGGCAGAATTGCTGTCGCATTTGTACGTGCTGATTCCGGTCTTCGATAACAACAAACATTACTATGTTGGCCGCGACGAACTGGAAAAACTTCTCGACAAAAGTCGCGGATGGCTGGCCGACCATCCGCTCAAGGAGCAAATTGCACGGCGATATTTGAAATTTCAGCCGAGCTTGTATCGGGAAGCACTGGCACGTCTCATCGATGAGGAATCAGTGGGTGACGAAGACGAGGTATCGCCAACTCGACAAGCTGAGGAAGCGCTGGAACAGCCGATAAGCCTCAACGATCAACGACTTGGCGCAGTGTTGGCCGCTCTGCGTGGTGCCGGTGCCAAGCGTGTGCTTGATCTTGGCTGCGGTGAAGGAAAACTGATTCGGGAATTACTTAAAGATCGTCAATTCGAGGAAATCGTCGGGATGGATGTATCCTTTCGCTCGCTTGAGTTGGCCAAGGATCGGCTGCGGCTAGATCGGTTGCCGCCGATGCAAGCTCAGCGAATCAAATTGATGCACGGATCGCTCATGTATCGTGACAAGCGGCTGGCCGGCTTCGATGCGGCGGCGGTCGTTGAAGTCATCGAACATCTCGACCCGCCACGATTGGCGGCTTTTGAGCGAGTGCTGTTCGAGTTCGCCAAACCGACGACCGTCGTGATAACAACTCCAAATCGTGAATTCAATGTTAAGTGGGAATCGTTGCCGGCGGTCCGCTTCCGGCATCCCGATCATCGCTTTGAATGGAACCGTGAAGAGTTTCAGTCGTGGGCCACTGGAATTGCTGGCCGATTCGGGTACGAAGCTAAATTCCTTCCCGTTGGACCAGTGGATGAATTGGTCGGCTCACCAACGCAGATGGCAGTTTTCCATAGAAATGAATGAGACAATCGGACCTATGACCGACCGAGTGCATCATCATCCCGATCTGATTTTTTCCACAGGCACTCAAGTGGTTGCCCTGGCGGAAATCACGAGCATTGAAGGTCGCATTCTGGAACCAAAGGGTGCCACGGGCGTCGTGGTGCGGTCGCCCTCGGACAAAAACCATTCGTATCGCGTCCGATTTCCCGATGGTGTCGAGGCGTCACTAAAGCACGGCGAAATCGTCTCACTGGCAAAATACAAGGAAGGAATGATCGCTGACAGCTCGATCACCCAATCGCGAAATGATCTTTATCAACGTGTCATCTATCGGTGCATCATCGGTTCTCAAGCTTACGGACTAGCCGGAGAAGAGTCGGACGTTGATCGCCGTGGCATCTATCTGCCGCCGGCTGAATTGCATTGGTCGCTTTATGGGGTGCCTGAGCAACTTGAAAATCACGAAACGCAGGAAGCATATTGGGAACTACAAAGATTTCTGATTCTGGCACTGAAATCGAACCCGAATGTTCTGGAATGTCTCTATTCTCCATTGGTCGAATACAAAACAGCTCTGGCCGACGAACTCCTGCAAATGCGGTCGCTGTTTTTGTCACGGCTGGTTTACCAAACGTACAACGGCTATGTGATGTCGCAATTTAAGAAGATGCAGACCGACATCCGTAATCAGGGCCAAGTGAAGTGGAAGCATGTCATGCACCTGATCCGACTTTTAATTTCGGGGATTACGATCCTGCGAGAGCGTTACGTTCCGGTTCGGGTAGACGAGCATCGAGATCGGCTTTTGGCGATAAGGAGTGGCGTGGTTCCGTGGGAAGAAACTGAGCAGTGGAGATTGGCTCTCCACGCTGAATTTGCGGCTGCATTTGATAGGACCGAGCTACCGGAACGACCCGACTACGAGCATGCAAACGAGTTTTTAATCGCGGCTAGACGAGCGGCAATATCGGAATCGCTGAAATGAACATTGACCCGCGCCTGCACAAGCAGGTGCAAGAACATCCGTATCCGCTTTTATTTGCCACGATCAGCGGCGCGCACCTATACGGTTTTCCCTCGCCGGATTCCGATTACGACCTGCGTGGTATTCACCTGTTGCCAACGGAAGAAGTGGTCGGCTTAAAACCGACACGGGAAACCATCGAAAAGTCAGGCGTATATGACGGCATCGAAGTCGATCTGGTCACGCACGATGCCAAAAAGTTCTTTGGCTTGATGCTCAAAAAGAACGGTTACGTATTGGAACAACTACTGTCGCCGCTCGTCGTGCAAACAACCCCGGAACACGAGGAGTTAAAGGCCATCAGCACCGAGTGCATTACCAAACATCACGCGCATCACTATCTCGGCTTTGCAGATACGCAGTGGAAGCTGTTTCAAAAGGAACAGCCGCCGAAGGTCAAGCCGCTGCTTTATGTTTACCGCGTACTACTGACCGGAATTCATTTAATGCAGAGTGGGCGGGTTGAGGCTAATCTCATCCGATTGAACGAATCGGCTCGATTGCCTTACTTGCCAGAGTTGATCGAGCGCAAATTGGCAGGCCCTGAGAAGGGCAGACTTTGCGATGCTGATCTGTCGTTCCACGAAGCGGAATTTAAGCGGCTCAAATCGCAGCTTGGATCGGCCTTTGAATCAAGTAATCTGCCGGAAACATCAAGCGGTCAACCTGCACTGCATGATCTGCTCGTGCGGCTGCGCATTCATGAACTGAGCAAGTAGTGCGGTTATTCATCTAATGCAACTTTCGCTGCCCAAATTGAGTCTCGTCGCACTGATCGGGCCTAGCGGCTCCGGGAAGAGCACATTTGCGCGCAAGCATTTTTTGCCTACTGAGGTACTTTCATCGGACGGCTGTCGCGCGATGGTCAGTGACAACGAGAACGATCAGACAGTAACCAACGAAGCTTTCGATCTGTTGCATCAAATTGCATCGAAGCGACTTGCGCTAGGCCGGCTTGTCGTAGTAGATGCTACTAACGTCCAGCAAGAGGCACGGAAATCGCTGCTTGCCCTGGCTCGTGAATTTCATGTGGTGCCTGTGGCCATTGTGTTCAACTTGCCGGAAAAGGTATGTCACGAACGAAATCGCAATCGGCCCGACCGTACCTTTGGCCCGCACGTCATTCGGATGCAACTTTCGCAGTTGCGGCGTTCGGTTCGCAACTTAAAGCGGGAGGGATTTCGCTACGTCTTTGAATTCGGTTCAGCCGAGGAAGTTGACACAACCACGATCGAGCGAGTCCCACTTTGGACAGACAAGCGCCACGAACATGGCTCGTTCGACATTATCGGCGATGTTCACGGTTGCTGTGACGAGTTGGGGGAACTGCTGACCCAGTTGGGTTACGAAGCAACTACTGTTGCGCCGGGTGGCCCGTCGCTTACCAGTGGATTCGTCTATGCACATCCCGCCGGACGGAAGGCAATCTTCTTGGGCGATTTGGTTGATCGGGGTCCAAAAGTGCTCGATACCATTCGCCTAGTGCGAAACATGGTCGAGGCTGGCACCGCACTTTGTATTCCCGGCAATCACGACATGAAGTTGCTCAAAAAGTTGCAGGGCAAACAGGTGCAGATCACACACGGCTTAGCTCAAACGCTGGCCGAGATCGACTCTTTGCCATTCGACGCAGAGCAGCGCGAGAAGTTCTGTGGCGAACTGGCGGAATTCTTGGATGGTCTCATCAGCCACTATGTTCTTGATGACGGCAAACTCGTCGTTGCCCATGCCGGCATGAAGGCTGAATTGCAAGGGCGAGCATCGCGGCGCGTTCGAGATTTTGCCTTGTATGGTGAAACCACTGGCGAAACCGATGAGTTTGGCCTGCCTGTCCGCTACAACTGGGCAGCGGAGTATCGTGGGCCCGCGATGGTTGTATATGGCCACACGCCCGTGCCAGAACCGGAATGGCTCAATCGCACCGTGAATATCGACACGGGCTGTGTATTCGGCGGCAAGCTTACTGCCTTGCGTTATCCCGAGCGCGAATTTGTTTCGGTCAAAGCGGCGCAGACTTACTGCCAGCCGGCCCGTCCTTTCATTCTACCCGAAGATCAAGCACCGCAACTGTCTGCACAGCAGCTTCACGACGACGTGCTGGATGCCGAGGATGTCATTGGCAAACGAATCGTCACTACTCGGCTGCATTCCAATGTGACCATTCGCGAGGAAAATGCGACGGCGGCTTTGGAAGTGATGAGCCGGTTTGCGGTCAATCCTAAGTGGCTGATCTATTTGCCGCCCACAATGTCACCATGCGAAACATCAAAAGAAGAATCGCTGTTGGAACATCCCACTGAGGCATTTTCGTATTTTCGCAGCCAAGGTGTGCCCAAAGTCATCTGCGAAGAGAAGCACATGGGATCACGTGCCGTCGTGATCGTTTGCCAAGACGAAACAGCGGCCAAAGAGCGTTTTGGAATTACGACGGGCGAAGCCGGAATAGTTTACACTCGCACTGGCCGGCGGTTTTTCAATGATGGCGAGATTGAACGCCGGTTATTGGATCGCTTGCGATCCGCAATGACCGCAACCGGATTCTGGGACCAATTCGACACGACCTGGGCTTGCTTAGACTGCGAATTGATGCCTTGGTCAGCGAAAGCACAAGAGCTTCTGCGTTCACAATATGCCGCAGTCGGTGCCGCTGGTCGAGCCTCATTGCCGGCCGCCGCCACCGTATTGGAACAAGCTGCGGCACGATTGGGCGGAGAGCAGCGGGTGATTGCTACTGACGTGCTGATACGGTTGAAAGATCGGCATACGAGCCTCGAACAATACGTCGCGGCCTACCGACAATACTGTTGGGCGGTAAACTCGCTTGACGATTTGAAACTGGCACCGTTCCACTTGCTCGCCACTGAAGAAAAGGTCCACGCAGATCGGGATCACGTCTGGCACATGGATGCTCTGTCGAAGCTTGCTCAGGCCGATTCACAATTGTTGCTTGCTACGCCCTATAAACTCGTGGACCTAATTGATCCTGCAAGCGAAAACGCTGGCACACAGTGGTGGCAGGACCTAACGGATCGCGGCGGAGAAGGGATGGTCGTCAAGCCGATAGAATTCGTCGCTCGTGGAAAGCGTGGCCTCGTTCAACCTGCCGTAAAGTGTCGAGGCCGGGAATACCTTCGGATCATTTACGGGCCAGAGTATACGTTTGCTGATAATCTAGCCCGTCTCCGCGCCCGTGGACTTGGTGCCAAGCGATCGCTTGCACTCCGTGAATTCGCGCTGGGAATCGAGGCTCTCGAACGGTTCGTCCGCCGTGAACCGCTCCGCCGTGTCCATGAATGCGTATTCGGCGTCTTGGCCCTGGAAAGCGAGCCGGTTGATCCGAGGCTCTAGTTCTCGATCAAACAATGTCAGGCGCGAGCGAGATCAGTTCAATTGCAATTGATCGTGGCAAGAGCGACACAAACTCATCAGCAAAGAACTTAGAGTCTTACTATTTTCTATGCGTAAGTGAGGTACAGGTATCCACCATTGTACTTTTCGTGGGCGGCGGCGCGGACGATATTTTCCATCTGCTGAAAGCAACTGGGGAAAATCCCCAGTTGCTTGTACTTTGGCGCGCACTCTTGCGACCGTCTTGTGATCGACGCCCAACATCTTTGCGATCCAACGATTAGAGCGTTCGGGGGTCTTCGATAGTTGCTCTGCAATTTGTTGTTGTAGCTGCTTTCGGTTCATGGCGTCACGATTATCGAAACGTGTTCCAGAAATCAAGTCCAAGTTTCTTGATTAAGTTTTCGATATGTATCGTGGGCAGATCGAATCACATCGTACTAGGAAAATGACAATGACAAAGGACATCGAGATGGTGAAGACTGCTTGGATCGAGCGACTGAGAAAGTCAAAAAACGAAAGCGATAAGATGATGTATGAAATGGGCGTACAAGCTGGTCGTGAATGTGCCGTCGATTTAGATTTTGACGATTTGGTGTTCTTGGCTGACACGCCCGACTGCGATCTGGTTCCTGAACCGACCGGCGGATGGCCATTCGATCTCGAAAAACTGCTGGGTGATAATGCCCACTATGCGGCAAATAGCGAGTATGTCCGTGGATGTGTCCACGGCGCGCGTAAAGAATTCGCTACCGTCCGTGCGTTCGTTTAATCGGCTGCCAGCGAAGTCTGCGACGAAAAATTAGAGTGTCGTCTGCACCTCGACGCTCCGCCCCTGTTCTGGCAGGGGGCGTTTTAATTCAGGTTGCAGCATGGGCGGTCTGTCGGTTGCCAAATCAAGGTGATTGAATTGCCGCGTCAATCAGAGCGATCATTGCCAAACGTATCGGTTCGGGCACTGTTGGCCATGCGGCAATGATACGTTCCAATGCAGATTCTAACGGCTGTGGGCCAGTTTTTGGACCAGTGCCCTTCGATGAGCCTTGTTTTCTCGGCTGTTTTTTATTTCGCTGGGAACTTAAAATCCTTTGTCCGTTATGGACGTGCGGAGGTCCATATCGGTCAGGCAATACCATGTCTTTAGCTGTTGCCCGCCGCGTCAATCAATGCGAGCATCGCACGGCGGATGGGTTTCGGCAGTGACGCCCATGCGGCGACGATGCGTTGCAATTCGGCAGATTCCAATGGCAGTGGTCCAACTTTTGGTCCAACGCACTTGGAAACTCCTTGTTTTCTCGGTATATTTTCATTCGCCTCCGGACTCTTAATCAATAGGTTGTCAGTTCGATTCTGACAGGGGGCACTTTTGGCAGGGATGTTTCTGGAGAGGATATCGCTGGCTTTGTGGTGGGCCAATACATCGCCAGCTTGATGGAATTGCGGCGATTGATCCCAGTCGCCACAGCACTAGAATTCACGCCCGGAATGCGTGATCTACCCAGCTTGATGAAGGGATGAAACTATTGAGTGTTCTGGGAATCGCATTGGGTGCGGTCAACCGCTGAGCAAATCTTCAATTCGCACGGGTAACTCGCGCACGCGGACGCCGGTTGCATGATGCACCGCGTCGGTAATGGCCGCGGCGATGCCGGCCAAGCCAATTTCGCCGATGCCACGGGCGCCGACTTCGTTGATTACCAGATCGGGATAATCGAGAAAATGGACTTCGATCGGCGGCGCATCGGCGTTCACGGCGACAATATAGTCGGCCAAACTGGCGTTGATCGGCGCGCCGTTTTGCGGATCGTACGAAGTGTGCTCCAACAGCGCCATGCCAATGCCCATCACGGCGGCGCCTTCCACCTGGTTTCGCCCAGCTAGCGGATTGATGATTTTTCCGGCGTCGATGACAGTCAGCACGCGGCTGATCCGCAGCCGAGCAATTTCCGGCTGCCACGTGACTTCAACAAAATGGCAGCCGAACGAGTGTGTCGAGTACTTCGGTTTCGCTTCCCCGAACGTCGATTCACCTTTTCCCTTGCCCGAAACTAGCCGCACCTTGGCCTTTTTGAGGACATCGGCAAAGGGAACGCCTGTGGACGACGCATCGGTTTTTGGAAAGACTTTTCCGTTGCGCAAAACCAGTTCGCTGGTTTTGCGATTTTCAAATGGCGAGCCGGGGGTACTCGTGGCAATGGTCAACAGTGAAGAAATGGCCTGATCGGCTGCCGAAAAGACCGCTGGCACCAGCGAGCCGGTGACCATCGAACCACCAGAAAGTGGACCGGTCGGCAGTAAGGTATCACCCAAGACGGCCTCGACTTTTTCCAGCGGCACACCGGTTTTCTCAGCCGCCAGTTGGGCCAAAATGGTGTAGGTGCCCGTGCCGATGTCTTGCGTTCCGCAAGCGACACGAACCGTGCCGTCATCGCGCAGTTCGATACTGGCTTTGGCCGGAAAGCGGGCAGCAATCCAAGCGCAGGCGGCCATGCCCCAGCCGAGCGTCAAACCATCTCGCTGCATCGAGCCGACTTCCGGAGTGCGCTTCGACCAGCCAAATTTTTCCGTGCCCAACTCGTAACATTCGAGCAAATGGCGCGACGAAAACGGCAGGCCCATCGATTCATCGATTTTCGGTTCGTTCAGAATTCGCATCTTAACAGGATCGATTTTCAGCCGATGCGCCAGTTCATTCATGCCCGCTTCGACGGCGTACATGCCCGGCACGGCGCCGGGCCCGCGCATGTCGGCCGTGGCGCCGATGTTGCGTTTGGCGCGGCCGAACCGAACTCGCAAATTCGGCACGCTGTACATAAATACGGTGGTTTCGCCGCAGTCTTCGTGATGAATGTCGAGCATCGATCGGGTATAAACGTAGTCGTGATGCAACGATACAAGTTTTCCATCGTTGGTGGCGCCCAGCCGAACTCGCTGCTGCGTTCGTGGCCGGTGGCCGACGGTTTGAAACATCATCTTGCGGCTGACAACCAGCTTCACCGGCTTGCCCAGTTGCCGCGCGGCGGCCGCCGCTAGGGCACAATGCGTCCAGGGAAAAAGTTTGCTGCCGAAACCGGAGCCGACAAACTTGGTAATCACGCGAACATTTTCCGTAGGCAGGCCGAACATTTGAGCAAGTACGCTCTGCAAATTGCAAACGCCTTGCGACGATTCGTAAATCGTCAGCATATTTCCGTTCCAAATTGCTGTAGTCGAGTGCAACTCCAATGGATTGTGCGTTTCGGCCGGCGTGACGTAGGTTTCGTCGAGCTTGACTGACGCCATTTTGAATGCCGTGTCGGGGTCGCCGCGTTCACTTTGCAACCGTTTACGCATGCTGAAGGTGGTGGATACCGTGTCCGGCTCGTCGTCTTCCTGCAAATGCAGCTCGACGTTGGGCTGCTCTTGGGCATATTCAACATGCACCGCGTCAGCAGCCGCTTTGGCGGTTTCAAACGTGCTGCCCACGGCCAGCGCCACATATTGACCGTAGTACCGTACGACATCGTCTTCAAATGGCGGCCGGCGTTCGTCGGAAATGCCATCGAAGCCTTTACCCAAGACAGCGCGAGAAATCTTTCCAATATTCTCACGATGAAAAACCGCTTGCACGCCGGGCATTTTTTCCGCTTTCGATGCGTTGAGCTTGACAATGCGGCCATTGCCGATGGTCGCCTCGACCGGCACGGCGTAGACCAAGCCGAGGAAGTGGAAGTCGGCCGTGTATTTGGCCTGACCGGTGACTTTTAGCGGGCCGTCGACACGCGGGGTGCGCTTGCCAATGGGGGACGTTGTATTCTCTTGAATCGTGGGCATACGCAAATCCTTAGCTGTTCGCCGCGGTTTGAATCGCATGGATCAAGCAGCGCTTGGCCAGCTCAATTTTGAACTTGTTTTCGCTTTGCGGTCTTGCATTTTTTAGGGCCGCTTCCGCGGCCTTGCGAAAGTTGTCACTGGTGGCCGATTGACCTATGAGCGCGGCTTCCGCTTCCGGCGAGCGCCACGGTTTGGTTCCCACGCCCCCCAGCGCAATCCGCACCCAGCCGACCTTGCCATCCGCGATTTCGAGAACAATCGCTGCGGAGGCCAGTGCGAATTCATACGATGCTCGGTCGCGCAGCTTCAAATAGTGCTGTTTGCTGCTAGATCTGGGCGGCAATTCAACATGCGTAATTAAATCGCCGGGTTCCAGCACCGTTTCGCGGTGCGGCGTTTCGCCGGGGAGCAAATGAAAATCGGCAAACGGAATTGCCCGCGCGCCTTGCGGCCCCTGCATGTGAACGATCGCCTCAAGCGCCGCCATGGCCACGCACATATCGGATGGATTGGTAGCGATGCAATGCTCGCTTGTTCCTAGCACCGCCAGCATACGGTTATGGCCGGTAATGGCCGGGCAGCCGCTGCCGGGCACTCGCTTATTGCATGGCATGGCCGGATCGCGAAAGTACACACAGCGAGTCCGTTGCAGCAAGTTTCCAGCGGTCGTGGCCATATTTCGCAACTGGGCTGAAGCACCGGCCAAAATGGCTTGCGACAACACCGAATAATCGCGCTTCACCATGGCGTCGTTTGCCAAATCGGAATTGCGAACCGTGGCGCCGATTTTCAGCCCGCCAGCCGGCAGCGTTTCGATTTTATCCAAGGGCAGACGATTGATATCGACCACTTGCGCCGGCGTTTCGACGTTAAGTTTCATCAAATCGACCAGCGTCGTGCCCCCGGCAATGAAACGCACCTCGGCGTCTTGTTGTGCGGTCCTTGCTTTGGCTGCCGTGGCAATAGCGGTTGCTGCATCGGCAGGCCGTGTGAACTGGAATGTCTTCATGCGATCAACTCCAATGCGTAACCTTATGGTCAGACGGCCCCTAGCTAAGCGTGCTGGCGAACTTGTTGGATAGCCGCCACGATGTTGGCATACGCGCCGCAGCGGCAGATGTTGCCGCTCATCAGTTCCTTCACCGCTGTGTCATCGTCGCCGCACGGTTCCTTCAGCAGCGCCACGGCCGACATAATTTGCCCCGAAGTACAGTAGCCGCATTGGTAACCATCGCACTCGACAAACGCCGCCTGCATCGGATGCATGGCGTCAGGAGTTCCCAGGCCTTCGATCGTCGTTATATCGTTGCCATCGTGCAGTAATGCCAGGCTAAGGCAAGAATTCACACGGCGGCCATTCACATGAACGGTGCAAGCGCCGCACTGGCCGTGATCGCAGCCTTTTTTGGTCCCCGTCAGCGCGACGGTTTCGCGAATGCAATCCAAAAGTGTAGTTCGCGGGTCGATTTGCAATGAATACGATTTACCATTGATGCGGAGCGAGATCGGCACCGCGCCTTCGATTGCAAGTTGGTCCGATTGTTGCGCCGGGGCGGAGCCTAAATCTGCAGCTTCGACTAAATGCGCTATGGCAGTTTGGCCAAGAATCGCCGCCGCAGCCGTACCTCCTGTCGTTTTCATAAACGTTCGCCGTGTTGGATTGGACGTGCTCGAAGACGGATCTTCTTTCATATCGCCTCCGCTTTTGTGGGTCCGCCTGCCGACCCGAATTATAGCGGTTGACGTTCTGTTGAAAACTGTCGAGATTGGCCATTGGCGCGGGCAATAATTGGTGCAGCGTTAGTTGATGGCGACGGCACGATAAATGCCTGCCGAGTGCTGTCCAAGAGGTCAAATAGTTCGGTCTGGCTGCGAATTGTGCTGTTATTTGCCTCCGCAAAAGTTTGCACACTTGGCCAGAAAGGGTTAAAATGCCCGCGCCCGCCGTTGCGCGGTCCAGTGGGCTTGCGCGGGTCGTGGTCGCGACTGACAGAGGCGCGGCGGGCAATATTGATTTGGCCTCATTGTAGATTGCGTTGTCGTTTTCCTGATTTATAAATTTGAACTTGCTCGCCGTGCTGTGCCCTTAGTTTGGAACTCTCGACCTGTGGGCGCGCCGGCGAGCATTTTTCTTGCCGAGGGGGATGCCATGCTTCGCTGGACACTCATCTTTTTGCTGATTGCGCTCATTGCCGGCGCGCTGGGATTTTTTCAACTGGAAGGCACGGCAATGTACATTGCCAAGGTGCTGTTCTTTATTTTCTTAATTGTCTTCGTAATCTCATTGATCGCCGGTCGGAGGCCTGTTGTGTAAAGTAGGCGCGGTCCGATCATGCTGCCTAGCGATTCCCGCAACGGTTTGCTACGATTGCCGCTTGCGTGCCCCCCGCTTCAAGTTTGCGTGGGGTGCTTCGTTGAGTTGAGCTTTGTGCGAAGTGGCCTCTTTCGCCCGGGGAGAAACTGCCGTGCCGTCCACTGTGATTCAAGCGTTATTTCTCGACGTGGGAGGCGTGCTGCTGACCAACGGTTGGGACAGCAAGGTACGACATGCACTGGCGGACCGATTTCATCTCGACTTGCCGGAATTTGAAGCGCGGCATCACCTGACATTTGATACTTATGAAGAAGGAAAAATTTCCTTCGATGTATTTTTGGAACGGACTGTGTTTTACAAGCCGCGGAATTTTACGCCGGCCGATTTCAAAAAATTTGTGTCCGATTTTACTCAGCCGTTTCCCGAAATGATTGAAATGTTCAAGCGGCTGAAGGCCAAGCATGGCCTGAAAATAGCCGTGGTCAGCAATGAGGGACGGGAATTGACGTTCGATCGAGTTCAGCGTTTCGGCCTGAAGTCGTTTGTCGATTTTTTCATTGTGTCCAGCTTCGTGCACTTGCGCAAGCCAGATAACGACATCTATCAACTGGCGTTGGATGTGGCCATGCTCGAGCCGCAACAAGTGGCATACATTGACGACCGGGCCATGTTGGTGGAAGTGGCCTCCAAAATGGGAATCGTCGGCATTCAACACAGCGCCTATGATTCTACGAAGGCGCGACTGGCCGAGTTGGGATTGGTCCTGTAATCGCCGGCCAAAGCGAGCAGCCTGTTTCGCAAAACTTTAACGGCCTTTTCAAACTTATGCCCTGGTTTACCGAACGCGCCGAGGAAATTTCTTGGCAGCGGCTATACGCGCTGATGCAGCAGGCTGTGGCGGAAGCCCGTCGCCGTTTGAACGCCAAGCCCAAGCGGGTGCTGCTGCTGCCGCCGGATATTACGCGAATGCATTCCGGCGCCGGCAGATTGACGGAAATTTTTTACAACCTGCTGAAAGACGAAGCAGAAGTTCACGTCATTCCCACGTTGGGCCAGCATGTGCCGCACACTCCGGCCGAAAATCTACAAATGTTCGGTTCGATTCCGAATGAGAAGATTCATGCCCACGATTGGCGAAAGGGCTGCACGCAGGTGGGTCAAATTTCCGGCCGCTTTGTCGACGAAACCACGCAAGGCGCCGCCGATTGGCCGTTGCCCATTGTGCTGAATCAAATGCTGATGGAAGGCCCTTGGGATTGGATCATCAACATTGGCCACATCGTGCCGCACGAAGTATTGGGCTTTGCCAATCACAACAAAAATTATTTCATCGGCTTGGGCGGGAAAGATTTAATTTGCGCCTCGCACATGGCGGCCGCCTGCTGCGGCATCGAGAATAATTTGGGGAATCTGGTTACGCCGGTGCGCGCCTGCTTCAATCGGGCGGAAGAAGAGTTCCTCGGCAAATTACCCGATTTTTACGTGCAGGTGGTGTTGGCACGCAACTCCAGCGACCAATTGGTGCATACCGGACTATACGTGGGTGACGATTTGGAAACGTATTTGGACGCCGCCCGCCAATCGCGCGAACAAAACATTACGGTGTTTGAAAAACCGGTGCCAAAAATTGTATGCGTCATGCAGGGGGATGAATTCTTTAGCACCTGGGTGGCGAACAAATCGGTCTATCGCACTCGCATGGCACTGGCAGACAGCGGTGAATTGGTTGTCATTGCCCCCGGCTTAAAGCGCTTCGGCGAGCAGCCGGAGGTGGATGCGTTCATTCGCAAATATGGTTACGTGGGCACGCCGCGCGTGATGGAGCTGTATCGACAAAACGCCGACATGCAAGATTTGGCCCATGCCACCGCGCATTTAATTCACGGCTCCAGCGAAGGCCGTTTCACCATTACGTACGCACCCGGCCATCTGACGCAATCGGAAATTGAAGGCGTGAATTTTCGCTATGCAGATATCGAGGCGACCATCGCTCGATATCGTCCAGACCATTGCAAGCAAGGTTGGAACACGACCGCCGATGGGGAACAGTTCTATTTCATTCCGACGCCATCAGCAGGATTATGGGCCACGCGTGAAAAACTGCATCAGCGCGCCAGCGGCTTTGTGGAATAGATGTATTTCGGCCCTGAATTGCGGGGAACTGGCGTGCCGCGAGCCATTCCTGGCGTTGACCGCACGGTGGGGTTGGTTAGAATCAGTTGCTCGCCGATTCGGGGCGTGGCTCAGCCTGGTTAGAGCGCTTGGTTCGGGACCAAGAGGTCGGAGGTTCAAATCCTCTCGCCCCGACTTGACTGGACAAAATGCCCTTCGAAGAGCACGTCGAAGGGCTTTCTTATTGTGGGGACAAGAGTTGCGTCGTCGAGGCGAAAGTTCAAACAAACGATTTCTAGGATACGACGCTTTGCTGTGTAGTCGGCGGTAAGCCATTTCTCCGTAAGCGTTTGAGAAAGCTTTCAATTATCCACAGGTTGTTCTCCGATTTTCACGCCCAGGTGAATATCCGTTAGCCGCGAGAGTCCACGCCAGAGAACAAGATTGCCTGGTGGGCCATCGGCCTTACGAGCGAGGTAGCCTCCCAGCTTAGCGACGATGTTCAGGTAATGGGCAATCGAGGTCTTCGCCGACTGTCTGGCATCTCCCGCGAGGTGATTGAGAATCGTGAGTTCGCGATTGGTAAAGACCGAAGTGGCCGCTGTGCGAGGGTTGGTGCGGTTGACCATCGTGAGCCAAAACACGCGCCAGCGCCAAGGAATGTAATGCCTGAAAAATCATAATAACGGCCCGGTCAATTGCAGCGATTGGTTTGACAATCCACTGACTACTGTATTCGTACCACGACGAACATTCTACTGGATGCCGGCCTGGAAAAGTTCAATGGCCGCTTGCCACGATGCCACGCTAGTTCAATAACTGCATAAAAGAAGGCCTGAATCGAGGCACTCAATCCGCTAAATGGCCGTCTGTGTTGGCGGCGATTGCGCCGGCGGCTTGGCAATAAAACCAGCCGCCATCGGTCGTGGATGCGGCGGGCGGAAAAGCACCGATTGCCGTGATCGTGTTTTTGCCGTCGTAGGGATTCACCGGAAAAACGCCGCCGGAAAGATATGGCCCGAAGGGATAGTTTGGACCTGAGAGGCCGACGTCCCCATTGGCGTTGGTTGCCGATATCAATTGTGCCAGGGCGCCATTTTGCAGCGCGGGAACCGCGCCATTGTGCGAAAGCTTGTACATTTCAATTTGTGCGCGCAGCGTGTACAAGTTGTGCTTCAAGCTGCTGGCCTTTGCGTCGTCGGTGATGTTAAAGAAATTAGGAATCAAAATCGCCGCCAGCACCGCGAGGATGACGACGACAATCATGACTTCAATCAGCGTGAATCCCTGCCGGCCGCGCAACGAGAAGGTGTTTCGCAGCATGGGAAGCCTGAGCCGCTGATGTTTCCGCCGCATTCCAATCAAAAGGCGCGGGTCGCCCAGAGAAAATGAACCCAGAGAAGACGAATCCTGGGAAAACGAACCATGGAATGCCTACGTCATAAACGATACTTTGTCAAACCTCGGCACAACCGGCAAAGGCTGATCGGGGCCAATTGATTTCATCCGCGGCAGGAAAGACTAATTCTGCTGCCCGGCATTGGACGACATTACGCAGCGAAAGCCAACATGCGACATGCTGGTGTCGGGCGTGCTTCCCTGCCGCGCGCTGGGGCGGTAACGCAAGCAGTAATCGTCGCTGCACAAGAACGAACCGCCGCGCTGCACGCGCTGCATCGTTGAAAATGCGGCCGGATTGAAACCGGTTTGCGGACCTGCGGGGTTAACGATCAGGCCTTCCCGCTGGCAGCGCGGATAGAAGGCCACATCGTACCAGTCGGCGCACCATTGCCACACATTTCCGGCCATGTCGTACAGCCCATAACTGTTGGGCGGGAAAGATTTCACCGGCGAGGTGCGCTCGTATCCGTCGTCTTTCGTGTTGTGGTACGGAAACTCCCCTTGCCAGGTATTGGCCAGCGGATGCTTTACTTCAGGGGTCGCATCACCCCACACATATTCTTTGTTTTCCAGTCCGCCGCGGGCTGCAAATTCCCATTCCGCTTCGGTCGGTAAACGCTTCCCGCTCCACTTGGCATAGGCCACGGCGTCATCCCAGGAAACGTGAACCACCGGATGATTTTCGCGGCCGACGATGTTACTATTGGGTCCTTCAGGATGACGCCAATCGGCGCCGGGAACCCACTTCCACCAATTTGCTACGTTATTCAGCGGTACCGGTCCCGGCGTTTGAACAAAAACCAGCGAACCGGGCACTAAGTCTCTGGGATCGGGCGCCGGGGTGCCCGGCGGCATTTGGCGCAGGATTTCGTCTGCCGTGGGTGCGCGCTCCGCCGTGGTTTTGTAACCGGTTTCCTCCACAAACTTGGCGAAATCAGCATTCATTACATCCGTGGCATCCATCCAAAAACCGTCGACACGCACCGGATGCGGCGGCTTTTCTTCGGACCACCCCAAGACGGAATCCGTACCCATTGTGAACTGGCCGCCTGGAATCCACACCATTCCCTGCGGCGGTTTACCGGCGGAGTTTTGAAAATGCAATTTCGTGAGGCGATAACTAACAAAGAATGCCCCGCCCGCCAGCGCTGCAAGAATTAGCGCGCGAAAAATCATCGAGCCGTTGGAGCGTTGTTTGTAGTTGGCTTGAACGCTCGCCGCACGACTTGCATCGGTACGATTTGGCCAGCTGGATTTCATGTGCAAATCACCTACGCAAGCGCGCGGACAGATTACTCCTTTGTAATCTGTAGCCAGGTGATACACAATTCGCGGCGAGAGGGGCCCTGACCAGAAGCGGCTTACCACGGAGAGACTAAATCCACGCCGAAAGTGAATTGGTTGTTCGCTGTGCCGGCGTTATACGGACTGGTAACGGGCGGATTGGTAACGCTTTAATTTTGCTCGCCGTCGTACCAATCCCAGCGAATTTCGGGCCGAATCGCCAAGCTGCCGTTAGGCTTGTAATTTAGCCCCACGGTAATTTCGTAAAAATTTACTAGAAAGCTCGCATGATCGGCATATTGCCATTGGATGGGCCATCCAAGCGGGCGGCCATTGTGAAAAACATGTCGCTGCCGAAGAAATAATCCACAGGCCCACCGACGAACCCGCCGGAATTATCCGCCGCCGCAAAGCGATAGAAGGGAACCCACAACTGGTTTTCCTGCCGTTCTCCGTTGTGATCGGCGAATGACAACGGACCGCTGCCACCATAGGGTTGCATCGTATTAGCGGTTGCTTGGCTAAAGTTTGCGCTATTGGAAGCTGCCGGCGCGCCGGAAGTTGGGCCATTGGTGGGTTGGCCGGTGGGCGGTTGCTGTCCATTTGCTGGCTGGCCGGGGAGCATCTGCCCGCCCATCGCTTGATTGCACGGCGGCTGGCCACACGCGGGTTGATTGCATGGCGGCGGGCACAAGCACGGCGAGGTGGCACACAATTGCCCGGAATAGCTATAGCAGGGTGGATAGTAAGGACACGGGAAAAATGCCGCCGCAAATGGTGCTTGAGCGGCCGAGTATGGCACATAAGGAATCGCCTGTTCACACGGGGAACCGCAACTTGTTGCAGGCGCGCCCATGGGCGGAGCTAGATTGCCGGGAATCGAATAGCCTCCCGGCGGCGAACCGAGGCCGTATTGTGACGGCGGCAGAGGATTTTGCGACGTGTTCGGCGTTTGTGGGCTGCTCGATCTTGTCATCGATTGAACAACCGATTTCAATTTGATCGTTGAGCGATTGAACCAACTGGCTGCGGTACCCTGCGAAGAAGAATCTGAATCATTGAGCGCGGTCACGGCCGGAGCGTCATCGTCGTCGGAAGATCGAAAAGCCGTCGTTTGGCGGCGAGGATCTTGTGGCGCGGCTGCGCCGTAATCGTATCCATTGGCTAAGCTAACCGCTGAAAACTGTTGAGTTGGCGGCGGCGGTAACGTATCTGGCGGCGTATGCACTTGTGCGCTCGCCATTCCTGCAATGAGCAGCGCAAGTGCCAAACCACCAACGATTGCTCTGCCTGCGACGCTGCACATCGACAGCTCTCCTTCTTGCCGGGAAAAATTTCGCCACTTTTCAAATACTGCGGCGCTCCTTCCCCACTGTTCGAACTGACAAAGGCGTTAAGTCGAGAATTCCCCATATGTCGGGGAGAGTTTGCCCGAATTATGCAAATTGGCGGCGTACTGCCTGCCCAGAAGAAAAACCGGCTAAGGTTTGCCGATTGTACGGGCGGCTTGCAAGAATGCTGTCAGACGACAGTAGGGCAACAGGCAAAGGCTTCTCGCCATTTCGGGCGATTTGGCCGTCCTGTGCTGGATCGAAATAAAAAATCCCCCCCGAAACCCGGCGTCACGTCAGTATAACTGTGAAACTGCTCGATGCCAGTAAATTTATGAAAAATCAACCTGGAAAATGGCGATGTGCACCGTGCATTTGCTCACACGGCCTAAATTCACGCAATTCGTAGCAGTTCGATTCGAGAATTTGGGTTGCCGATTCGCAACGCCAGCAGCAATGCTATTGCCCCCTGCGAGAGTAACACCATCCCCTCGGGCTCGGGGACAGAAGCTGTCGAGCCACCGCCGGACTTCAGTGTGTTGAGCAATGCTTGCAAATCGGCATTGTTCACTTTCCCGTCGCTGTTCATATCGCCCACAAGCGTCAATTGCGGAGCAGTCAGGCCTGTCGCCGATTCGTAGCCGCTTAAATTTACCAAGGCGGAGAGCATCGCTGGAATGTCGGCGGAATCCACGTGGCCGTCGCGATTAAAATCTCCGGCCAAGTACGTGGCGGCTACCGACAGCGTGCCACTGGTGTACAACTGCGAGGTATCCCACGCAATGCGGCCATTCATACTGGGTAAATTCAGAGTACTAAACGTGCCCGACTCGGAGCCCCAATTCAGCATATCGAATGCACTGCCCCACAGCGGCACATAGCCATTGACGAGCGAGATTGAAAGCGTGCCTCCCAAGGCTACTAGGCCGGCGGCATGAATTTGATCGAATTGAACGGCGGTCGCGCCACTCAGTTCCATCGACGTAGTTGCGCCATTTCCTAGGCTGAGTGAGCCGACCGACAACGTGCCGACGCTATTGCCCGGCGCGAGATCTCCACCGTTGGCGACGCTCAGTAAGCCACCAACGCTTCCTGAGCCTTGTAGCGTAGCACCGGAATTGATTGTCGCTGCGCCAGGAATTTTTCCAGTTAACACCAGTGTGCCGGCGTTGATCGTCGTTCCACCTGACCAAGTGTTGTTGATGTTCGAAATCGTGAGCGTGCCGGGGCCGTTTTTGGTCAGCGCGCCGATCCCGCCAATCGCGCCGCTAATGGTCAAAACTGCGTTGGCATTGGGCGTGCCGCCGGTTAGCGCACTGCCGGCATCGAACACGCCTCCCGCGCTGCCCAGCGTGATTGCGCCGGAAAAAGTGTTTTGCGTGCCGGTGCCGCTTTCGCCCCAGATGGTGCCGCCGTTGAGTGTACACAGCTTGTTCATCACGGCAGTGGTGTTAAAAAATCCAAGTGCCGCACCCGAGGCCACAGTGACCGATTTGGTTGGGTCGCCCATCGAAGTGGTGCTGGTTTGAAAGCAGAGCTCACCCTGATTGATGTTGATGTTGGCCAGCGCCGAATCCACATTTGTGCCGACCAGCGACACCTGGTTCGTGCCCGTTTTTGTCAAATTTGCGCTGGTCCCGCCGGTGCTCAGCGTGGCGCCGGTTCCGCGAATATCCCAGCGGCCGGAGCCGCCGAAGGTTGCATCGGCCGTCAGCGTCACGTTGGTCAAGGCGCTGGTTTGCTGGGCGCCGCTGTTGATAATTGCCCCCACGCCCCCTGCACCCGTGCCATCGACCGAAATCGGCTCCGTAGTCAGATTGAATCCGTTGATGTCGAGAGTGCCTCCGTCGATCTGCGTTCCAATCGTGGAGTTCGTCCCCAGCGCTGCACTGGAACCCGCCTTCAACGTTCCGCCAGTAATCGACACCAGCGAATTGTTGCCAACCGAACCGGTGACAAGCAGTGTTCCGGCCCGTATGTCAGTCAAACCGGGATAAGAATTTGTCGTCGCCAGCGTTAACATTCCAGAGCCATCCTTCCGCAGCGTGCCTCCGACAATCGAGCCTGTGCCCGACAGCACATAATTCTTTGACGAATTAACGCGAATGTAGTTGGGCCACACATTGCCGGAAATGTTCACTGCGGCATTGGCCGCTGCATCGGTGAAGTTGATTTGATCGTCGATATTAAACGACGCAGCGCTCGTGCCGTTCAAAAAACTTTGCGTCGTATTGTTATCCCAAGTGCTCGTCGTCGCTGTTCCATTCCAAGTGAGCACATTGCTGGTGCCGATGTAGCCGGTAATGGTACGGTGTTCCACCCACGAAATGCCTGCGGGAACGCCGTTGGTGGTGGAGATGCCACGGTAGAAGCCGAATTTGGGGCGGAAATCGGTCGAGCCAGTCAGGTCGACAGGGGCGTTGGCAATGCCAGTGAAAGCGCCGCCGTTGACGGATAGCTGAATTTGGCCCGTGCTTTCCCCGGCGGCACAAGGCGTGATGCGGATGACAAAGTGGATCCACTGGCCGGCGGTATAGGAGAAAGTAACCGGAACGGTTTCGGAGGTGCTGCCGCTGCTGCCGTCGGAGAACGCGTCAACTCTGCCTTGGATGCCGGACCCGCTTTTGTAAAGTGAGATCGTGGCCAGCGGCGAGCCATCGTCACCGTTGGTGGCCTTGAGCTGGAAGATATGGTCAAAGTTACTGGTGGCCTGGAAGGTTGGATCGGTCCGGAAGTCGAACGAGTATTCAAATGTCTGTTCGACCTGCTGGTGGCCGAGGCCAACAATGCCTTTGGGTTCGGAACGCTGGCGGTCGGTGTTTGAGGTATCGGCGCCATCGCCATCCCACCAGCCGAGCGTGGAATAGTAGTTACGCAACGTATCGCGGAAAAGTCCGCCCCCTTCGTCCACGTGGTTTTGAAAATTCGTGGGATCGTTTTCAAAGGTGTTGGTGTCGGGAAAGTAAATAACCTTGGGTTCTTCCAGGCCTTCGAAGCCAGCTTCGTTCTGAACCACTACCGGAGTAGCGGCGCGGGCTTGGAACGGTCCCCAGCAAATCGCCACATACAGACCAAACACAAGTGCGCTGAACCGCCGCCAAAAGCGACAGGGAAGAATTGCCGCCGCGCCTAGCAGCGCCAGAAATCCGGTGCTGGGTTCGGGCACCGCGTCAGTCGATCCGCCGCCCGATTTGAGATTATTCAACAGCGCCTGCACGTCAGCATTGGTCACTTTGCCATCGCCGTTGCAATCGCCGATGAGCGTCAACTGTGCGCTGGTCAACCCCTTAGCAGATTCATAGCCGCTTAAATTCACCAACGCCGACAACATGGCGGGAATGTCAGCGGCGTCGACATGGCCATTGCGATCAAAATCTCCAGCCCAATAAGTGGCGGTAATGGAGAGCGTGCCATTGGTGTACAGCTGCGAGCTATTCCAGGCGATGCGGCCGTTCATGGTGGGCAAATTCACCGTACTGAAAACGCCCGTCAGCGAACCCCAATTCAGAATATCGAAGGAGTTGCCTGCAAAGGGGGTGAAGCCGCTCAACGAAACGTTCAGCGTCCCCCCCAGAGTCAACGATCCTTGCGCATGCAGTTGGGAGTATTTGGTGCTGAGGGCGCCTTGCAAGACGATGTTTAAACTCGATCCGCTGTTGAACGTCACCGCGGACGTAACCGTTAGCGTTCCGGGAGTGGCCGTCGCGCCGAAAAAGTTTCCGGGCTGCAATGTTCCTCCGGAAGCGACCATTATCGTGCTACCCAAGCTGCCGACGCCTTGCAACGCGCCGGTGGAGTTTACGGTGATGGGGCTGAACGAAATGCTGCCGTTCACTGCCAGCGTGCCACCGTTGACCAGCGTAGCGCCGGTATACGAATTGGTGTTGGAAATGGTCAGCACGCCGGCGCCGCTTTTGGTTAGTGTGGCGGCGCCCGTGATCGAGCCGCTGCCGCTGAACAAATAATTGCCCGCGCTGTTGCTCACGGTAATCTCGCTGGGGCTAACATTGGCGCCAATGGTTACGTTGTAGTGGCCGTTGTTGCTGTCGTTGAAAACGACATTCACCCCTTGGAAAAAAATGACCGGAATATTTCCGTTCACCCCCGGATCGTTGAAATTTTGCTGGTTGTAATCCCACGTCGCGCCATTGCCCACTGCCGATTGGCTGTCGTCCCAAACCATGTTGATGGTCGGGAAACTACCGGTGGGGTCGCTCCAGCCGGTCAGCGAAAACGTGGCGGGGCTGGGTTGCGTGTGGCCGGAGCTGCCAATTCCACCGGCCACATTGGTCATCGAGTAATTCGTGTATAAGGCGGTGTCGGATTGATTGGTCGACAACAGCGTGCCCTGCATGTTGTTCAGCACCAGCCCATAAATCTGGGCCCCGCTGCCATACGTCACGCTGTTCACGGCGGTCAATTTGTTGGCGCGAACGCCGTTTCCCACCGACCCATTGTTTTTGGCGTTCAAGTTCACCACCTGAATTCCATTGGCGCGATCGTACACGCCGCTGTCTCCCTCGTCGTTGCCGCCGGGCACGGTGTTATTCCAATCGACCGAGCAATCGACAATCCGAATATCGTGCGTTCCTTCCTTGGAATCGAAGCCGTCGTTGAAGGTTTGGAAAGCGGTGTCGTGGTAGAACGTGACGAAGCCGGTTTGATCGGGCACGCCCCCTTCCCAATTCTGGTCGGCGTCGCCGCAGTAATAGCCTTCCATGCCGGCGTTGGAAGCCGAGCAGTTTTCGACCAGCCAATACTGAGACGAATTTTTCAGCTTGATCGATTCATTGCCGGAGTTGGTGCAGACCAGGCCGTTTAGAATTCCGTGCGAGCCGTTGTCGATCCGCACCGATTTTTGAAAACCATTGATGGCAATGTTCTGAAATACCCAGTAGTCGTTGCTGCAGGAAATTCCGCTGCCGGTGGTTGTGACCGAGCTGTTCAACTTGGCGCCATTGGTGCCGATCACGGTAATCGGCGCGGCGGAAGTGCCATCGGTGTGCGTTGTGATGCCTGTGTTGTACGTGCCGCCCAGCAACACGAGGGTGTCGCCCGGCTTGGCGTTGGTCATGGCCGTATTTAGGGCGCTGGAATTGCCGGCTGCCACGTTGACGGTTGCCGCCTGGGCCGCCGGCCAGCCAATAGCACTCAACAAAATGCCGCTAACGACCACGCTCCAGCAAAACGCCGGGCGTGCGGCAAATAGATGCTTGGCCGGATACAACTCGACCTCCCGCTGTCCGTGGATTCCCCCGAATCCAGGATTATTATGATCGCACGGGTAGTGCAATTGCAATCGAGCAGATTGCAATTGCAGGCAGACACTGCTTGGATATCGAGAAACACCGCCGGAAATCGCCCTTCCACCGAAACGGCGGCGGCTTACAATTCTCCTACACATGGCCGCGCCCGTAGCCGATATCGGCTCGGCACGGTTGACCAACCTGGCCGAGCGATTGGATGCGCAAGAAGGCTACGCCCAAGTAGTCGCCAGCCTGCAGGCAGGACACGGTGCGGCGCTGGGCGGAGTCTGGGGATCGAGCTGCGCGCTGGTGGCGGCGAACCTGGCGCAACATGCTCCTGCTGCACTCGTGGTGGTATTGCCTCGCGCCGGCGATGTCGACGATTTTTGCGACGATTTGGCAGTGTTCATTTCCCAGTCGGCGAATTCGGCGACGCAAGTCGCCAGCTACAATCTCGAAAAATTTCCCGCATGGGAAAGCGCGCCCGGCGAGCGCAACATTCAAGATGAAGCTCACGGCGACCGCTTGCGAGTGCTGAAATTACTGAGTTCACAATCGGCGCCGCAAGGTGAACTGAAGTCGCCGCGCCTGATCGTCACCAGCATTCAAGCGTTGCTCCAGCCCGTGTCGTCTAAAGCGGTGCTGAATGCCCAAACCAAGCGGTTGCGGGTGGGGGAGGAAATTTCACCCGACGCGCTCCTCCGGTGGCTGGCGGAAAACGGTTTTCTCAACACTACCGCTGTGGAACTGCCGGGCGAGTTTTCGCCCCGCGGCGGCATTGTGGATGTCTTTGCGCCTGATTGGTTTCATCCTGTGCGGATCGAATTTTTTGGCGATACCGTGGAATCGCTGCGGCAATTTGAAGTCAGCACGCAACGCAGCTTGGAATCGCTTAATTCGGTTGACATTACCATGCTGCCCAATGAGTCCGCGGCGGCGTCAGATCATTTTGCCAGTTACCTGCCGCCGCGAAGTTGGTTTCTGCTGGTGGAACCGCACGAAATGCAAGAGGAGGGGCGGCACTATCGTCAGCGCTTGGACCGGCCGCAAGAAGTGCATGATTTGGATGACGCACTGGCCGCCATGTACCGCTTTCCTTCCGTTACCGCCGCCGCAGTCGCCAGCGGCTCGATGGAAGCCGAATGTCAATTGCGAATTGAAAGCGTGGAGCGATTCAGTGGTGACATTGCCAAAGTACGCGATGAGTTGGACACGGTCGGCACAGGGTACGACGTGCATTTGATTTGCCCGACACAAGCGGAGGCGGATCGCTTGCGCGAGATTTTCGGCAATACGAAACTGGCGGCCGCCGACCGGTTGCATTTTCCATTGGGCAGGTTGCAAATGGGTTTTCGATTGGTGAGCGAGCGCGTCGTGCTGGTTTCCAGCGGCGAGCTGTTTCATCGGCAAGATTTGAATCGGCCAGCCCGACGCCGGTTGGGCCGTGTGATCGACAGCTTCCTGGAGCTGCGCGAAGGGGATTACGTGGTGCATCTTTCGCACGGCATTGGCCGCTATCGGGGGATGAAGCTGCTGGAAAAAAATGGGACTGTAGAAGAACACTTGGAGGTGGAGTTTCACGGCGGCACGCGCATTTTCGTGCCGGCTTCCAACATTGACCTGGTGCAAAAATACATCGGCGGCAATAAAGCCCGGCCCAGCCTGGCGCATATTGGCGGGCGAATGTGGGTGCGGCAAAAGGAAGCGGCCCAGCGGGCGGTGATCGATTTGGCGGCCGACATGCTTCAGGTGCAAGCCATGCGGTCGTTGCGCCCCGGCATTGAGTTTCCGTCCGACAGCGAATGGCAGCGCGAATTTGATGCCGCCTTTCCTTATCGCGAAACGCCCGACCAGCTTTCGGCCATTGGCGCCATCAAACATGACATGCGGCAGCCGCGCCCGATGGACCGGCTGCTGTGCGGCGACGTGGGCTACGGCAAAACGGAACTGGCCATTCGGGCGGCGTTCAAAGCGATTGACGCCGGCTTTCAAGTGGCGGTATTGGTTCCCACGACCATTTTGGCCGAGCAACACCGCCGCACCTTTACGGCACGCATGGCGGAATTTCCGTTCCGTATTGATGTGCTTAGCCGCTTCGCCACGGAGAAGCAGCAGCGTGAAACCATCGCCGGGCTAATCGATGGCTCGGTCGATTTGGTAATTGGCACGCATCGGCTTGCTCAAGGCGACGTGAATTTTCAAAATTTGGGGCTGCTGGTGATCGATGAGGAGCAGCGCTTTGGCGTGGAAGTGAAAGAGCGGCTGAAAGCGCTCCGGACCACGGTCGACGTGCTTACCATGACGGCCACGCCCATTCCGCGCACGTTGCACATGTCTCTGTTGGGTTTGCGCGATATTTCGAATTTAGAAACGCCGCCGGAAGACCGCTTGGCCGTGGAAACCCGCGTGACACGGTTCGACGAAGAGTTAATTCGCCACGGCCTGATGCGGGAGATCAATCGCAACGGACAAGCGTTTTTCGTCCACAATCGCGTCAACAACATCGACTTGCTGGCCGCCCGGCTGCAGCGCATTGTGCCGGAAGTCCGCATTCGCATTGGGCACGGCCAAATGCCGGAGCATCAATTGGAAAGCGTGATGCTTGATTTCGTGAATCACAAATTCGATATCTTGCTGGCGACGACGATTGTCGAAAGCGGGCTCGATATTCCCAACGCCAACACAATTTTCATCGACGAGGCAGATCGCTACGGTCTGGCCGATTTGCATCAATTGCGCGGCCGGGTAGGGCGTTACAAGCACCGGGCCTACTGTTATTTGCTGCTCGATCCGAACAAGTATTTATCGACGAATTCGGCCAAGCGATTGCGCGCCATCGAAGAATTCAGCGATATGGGGGCCGGGTTTGCCATCGCCATGCGAGATTTAGAAATTCGCGGGGCCGGCAACATTTTGGGCACGCAGCAAAGTGGGCACATTGCCACAATTGGCTACGAGTTATATTGCGAGCTGCTGGAACAGGCCGTTCGCAAACTGAAGAAGCTGCCGCCAAGGCAAACGATTGAAGTGCACGTTGATTTACCCGGCGAAGCCTTCATTCCCCGCAGTTACGTGCCCGACATGCGGATGAAAATCGATTTATATCGCCGGCTGACGCGTGTCACGGCCCAAGACGAATTGAACGATTTGGGGGCGGAAATGTTGGATCGTTTCGGTCCCTTGCCTCCCTCCGCTGCAGGTATGGTGAGGTTTGCCCAACTCCGGATTGCAGCCGCGCAGTGGCATATTGCTTCGATTGGACGCGAGGAAGGCTATCTCGTTTTCCAATACGCCAACCGCCTAAAAATTGAAGAATTGAACCGTTTGAACAACAATCGGCTACGCATTGTTGACGATCGCAGTGCTTACTTGCCGCTGAAAGGCCATAAAATCGACGCAGATTCCCTGCTAGCATTGGCAGAATCCGTCTTGCAGCTAAAGTGAGTTCGCCGCTAAACTTCCGCCCACAAAAAAGGGCAATGACCAAGATCCATTCGGATGTGCACTTTTCTGAGTTTCGTCCTTTCCTTGCTCGGTGTTCCAACTCATCAAGCGCAGGCTGTGCGTGGCACGGACGCTGTATAACTTACTGATGTGCGCCACTTTGGCGCTGCTGGCCACGTTGTGGCTGCGGCCAGGGTTGGCGCAAGATTTGATCGATTTGGCACGCAGCGTGCGCGCCCAATCGCCGGGCGTGGCTGCCGCCTCTCCACAAGCGAACGATTGGAATTCGCAGGCGCCTCCTTCACCGGGTTGGGGAGGGCAGCCGGGTGTAGTGCCGTACAGCAATTTACCCAGTGGACTAACGCAACCAATTCCAGCCACTCGACCGGTTTCTTGGCCCGGCGCCCCGTTAGAATATGCTACCCCCAGCGCGGCCACCAATGGCGCAGCGCCGGTTGCTTCGCCCACGAATGCATCGGGGTATGGCGCTACCATGCCGGGCGCTGTTATACCGCAGGGGACGTTGCCGCCTCAAACGATGCCTCAAACGGCCGGACAGCCTGCAGCTCAATACCCATCTCCGTACCAAGCCCAGCCGCAAATCTCTTATGTGGGGATGCCACAAAATTCTTACGCGGCGACGCCGCCAACTGCATCTCCTCTTCCGCCGGGTATGAATCCAGTTCCGGCGCAAACCATGCCGCCGGCTGCAGCCTACGTTCCCGCGCCGATGCAAACCATGCCGATGGGAGCCCTTGGTCCCAGCGGCCCGGTTCCCAACGGCACGATCCAAGCTACGCCTGGTGGTGTGGCAATGGTCCCGCAGCCAGATGCCAACATGCAAAGCTTGCAAGTATTGCCGGGACCGAGAGAAGAATATGCAGATGGAAAAATCGTCGCCACGGTCGGCAATCTGCCCATTCTTGCGGGCGATGTGCGGGCGATGATCAACCAGGCCATTCACAACAATATGTTTTCCGCTCCCCCGCCAGAGCACGAAAAGGAATTTATTGAAGCGGCGATGCGTCCGGTGCTGAAGCAAATGGTGGAAATGAAGCTCGTTGTGAACGATGCTAAGCAAACGATTCCCGCCGCGGGGATGGCAAAAATTGAAGTCGAAGTGAATCACGATTTCGACAAAAATCGAATTCCCAAGCTGATGGAAGATTATCACGTTTCTAATCAGCATGAGCTGGACGAAGCGCTCCGCAAAGGAGGCAGCTCGCTGGATTGGGAACGACGTTCGTTCTTCGAGCAAAATATTTATCACGGGTGGCGGGACCAACAAGTCAAAGACGACAAGCAAGTGGCCTTAGCCGACGTGCTGGGTTATTACGAGCAGCATTTGCTCGATTACGAATACCCGGCCCAAGCCAAGTGGGAAGAGCTGATGGTTAGCTTCGACAAGTTTTCCGACAAGAACGCGGCCTACGCCGCGATTGCCCAAATGGGAAATCAGGTGATGCAAGGCGCGCCGTTCACTGAAGTGGCCATGAAAATGTCGCAGGGGCCAACGGCCGATAAAGGGGGCGCCTACGATTGGACCACCCAAGGCAGTTTGGCTTGCAAAGCCCTGGACGAAAACATGTTCCAATTGCCGATTGGCAGCCTCAGCAGCATTGTCGAAAGCGATCGCGGTTTCCACATTATTCGAGTCGTCGACCGCAAAGTCGCCGGGCGAAAATCATTTGAAGATGCCCAAGGCGACATTAAAAAGCAATTGAAAGAAGAAAACTTCAAAAAACAGCGCGACAAATACTTGGCTGAGTTGCACAAAAAAACGCCGGTCCACAGTGTATTCGATGACCAGCTCGGCGGATTGGACGGCCCGCCCAAGGAAGAGGATCATCATTTCTGAGTTTGCGCGTCTGAGCCATACGGCTTCTTTTTCTGCTCGCCATGGTGATAATCTTCGACCATGGAACCTGCCCGCAATATCGAACTGAAAGCGCGGCTGCACAATCTCGCTGCCGCCCGCATCATTGCGCAGCGTGTGGCCACGGAATATCTGGGCGTGCAACAGCAAACCGACACATACTTTTACTGTCCGCAGGGCCGGCTGAAGCTGCGCGAAATTGTCGATTATGGCCCACGGCCGAATGAACCGCCGCAGCGGCTCGCGCAGCTCATCAGTTACGATCGCCCCGACGAACTCAACGCCAAGCAAAGCGATTACCAAATCGTGGAAATTACCGATCCGGCCCGAGCCGTGGCTTTGAAGCGCGAAATGGGCATTCGCGTGGTCGTGGCCAAGCGCCGCGAAATTTTCTTGCACGATAACGTGCGCATTCATTTGGACGAAGTGACCCAGCTTGGCACGTTTTTGGAATTCGAGGCAGTGCTCGGTCTCCAAGTAAATGCCGCCGCCGGCCACACGCAGCTGGCCAAACTGCAACAAGAATTCGGCATCGAGCCGGCCGACTTGCTAGCGACTTCCTACTCCGACATGTTGCAGGCCAAGTAGGAAAACCTGTGGCCGCCTGTTTTCTACAGGCCGCCAGCCGGGTCCTCGCCTCATTGAGAAAATGTGGCGGTGTCCGCTGGCCGCTTCCGCTGGCTGGGCCGCGCCGGTATGATAACTTCAGGCGGCGCATTCGAACCGGCTGCATCGGGAGAGTTCGAATTCATTGTGCGCATTGTTCGACCCGTGCTCTTTTACCGTCCATCATTGATTGGGCTGGTTTCCGTTCTTCTGACAACTGTGCAATGAATACCAACATGTCTGACGCGGCCAAACTGCTGTACAACGGTCATCAACTGGAATTGCCGATCATTATCGGCACGGAGCACGAAACCGCCGTCGATATTTCCAAGCTCCGCGGCGCCACCGGATTGATTACGATGGACGACGGTTACATGAACACCGGCTCGGCCATCAGCGGCATAACGTTTCTGGACGGCGAACAAGGCATTTTGCGATACCGCGGCTACCCGATCGAGCAACTGGCGGAGCGCAGCGATTTTGTCGAGACCAGCTACCTACTGATCTACGGCGAACTGCCCAACAAACAGCAGCTGCAGTACTTCAAAAGTTCCTTGCTGCGTCACACGATGCTGCACGAGGAAATGAAATCGTTTTACGACGGCTTCCCGCGAGATGCCCACCCGATGGCGATTTTAAGCAGCGTGGTGGGGGCGCTTTCCACGTTTTATCAAGATTCGCTCGATCCCCGCGATCCGCGGCAAGTGGAAGTTTCGGTCCACCGGCTGATGGCCAAGCTGCCGACCATCGCCAGCTACAGTTTCAAAAAATCGACCGGCCAGCCGTTCATGTATCCGCGAAACGACTTGGATTATTGCTCCAACTTTTTGTATTTGATGTTCGGCGTGCCGTGCGAAACGTACGAGGTCGACCCCGATTTTGTCGAGGCGCTCAACCTGCTCTTGATTGTCCACGCCGATCACGAGCAAAACTGCAGCACCAGCACCGTGCGAATGGTCGGCTCCAGCGACGCCAACTTATTCGCTTCCATTTCGGCCGGCATTTGCGCGTTGTGGGGCCCGCTGCATGGCGGGGCCAATCAGGCCTGTGTGGAAATGCTGGAGGAAATTCGCGCCGATGGCGGCAACGTGAAAAAATACGTCGATTTGGCCAAGAAAAAAGATTCCGGCTTCCGCCTGATGGGCTTTGGCCACCGGGTATACAAAAACTTCGACCCCCGGGCGACCATCATCAAGCGCACTTGTGACAAACTGCTGAATAAGTTGAAAATCCGCGATCCCATTTTCGATGTCGCCCAGGAATTGGAAGCGGCGGCACTCAAGGATGAATACTTCATCGAGCGGAAGCTCTACCCCAACGTCGATTTCTACAGCGGCGTGATCTACCGCGCCATGGGCATTCCGGTGAACATGTTCACCGTGCTATTCGCCATCGGCCGCCTGCCGGGCTGGATTGCCCATTGGATGGAAATGCACCACACGCCGGGCAAAAAAATCTGCCGCCCCCGGCAAATTTACACCGGCGCATTAAAGCGCGAATACCAATCGCTGGATAAGCGCGGGTAAGAGAGATTTGGCAAAGTTGCTCGTGACACAACAGCTTGTCTAAAATAGATTGGTTGTCAATAAGGACAATGAGAAAGGCAATTTCTATGGACAAGCTTACTGTTGATCCATCCACCCGGCGCTAAACTCGCGGGCCTAGAACGTAGCGTCGAGGTCTGCGACGCAGAGGGGAACACGTTGGGCTGGTTTCGACCGGTCAGCGACTATGAATACTATGTTCCGCCATTCACTGAGGGGGAGCTATGCGAAGCGGAAAAAGAAGAGGGTCGGCCATTAAGCAAAATCCTAGCCGACTTCGAGCGCCTTAAATGAAATACACCGTCGTATGGAATCGGACGGCGGAAACAGCGCTAACGAAAATCTGGCTCGCGATGCAGTTACCAAGGCGGCGTCGATCGTGGATGATCTTTTGCGAGACTTTCCGATCGAAGTCGGCGAGTCACGAGATTTAAGTCGCAGAATTTTATTTGAGCAGCCGTTGGGAATAATTTATTCCGTCGATTCGCAAGACAGACTGGTAAAGGTGCTGCGCGTCTAGCGCATCGGTCGCCGGCACAAATAACACATCCCCCTATCGCGCAAGGCGATTCAGCAGCAACTTGCCAATTGCTCGCTGGCTATTCCTCGCATTCCTCCAAATCCGGATACTGGGGCGGAGATTCCCCATGCTTTTCGACGATCTTTGGATACCGCCCTCTTTCAGGCTTTGCATCGACTTCTTCGACGGTCAATTCATGCCACCACTCGTCGCCCCAATCGAACAGGTATTCAAATCGTTGTCCCTTCGATAAGCCAAGCGAATCGATTCGAGTCTGGGAAGCATCCAGCAGCGGCTCGTCGCGAAACGGCCCTGGATCTTCGACCATGTACGGGTGTGCGTACTCCACGGCATCGCGCAGTCGATTTCGCCCGCGGCTTCGGCTTCCCTCGGGCGGAAAGAAAAACGAGTACAAATGCTCGTCGTAGCGGTCAAAGGCATCGTAGATCGCTTCGTGCAGATCGTCGAGCGTTTGATTTCCCCGAAGGGCGATTCGCCGCCAAATCTTTTTGGCATCCTTGAGTGCCACTTTGACGACATAGATCGGGGCCGTCTTCTTTGCCATGCTGATTTCCAGTTGAAACGCCTCTAACGTAACACCGTTCAATGGCCGGGGCGAGTGCCGACCAACTATCGAATACCAGGGACCGTCATGCCCGCACGGTCCATTGCAGCGTTTGGTTATCGGTGGCCGAGCCGCCGCGATTATGCGTCAAGTTGATCGATCACTGACCGCAACTCAATGACCTCGATTGGGCAGTCATGCCAGTCATGCTCCCAGCAAACGATTAAGTCGCAACCCGTGCAATTGTGGCCGTGTTCGCGGAAATTGCTGCTGTAGAATTCGAATTCGATTCTTACCCGCTGCCATCGATTATTGTTCCTATCGATGCATCGCTTGGCTTCACAATCTGGAAAGGCTGACTGAACAGCTTCGACGATCAGCCCTAATTCGGAACTGACCATCCCAAACAAATACACGACACCTTGCTCGTTAATTGGCGCATGACGTAACCCGCGAAAATTGATCGGGGCACCAAAGACTAGCCCATCGGCCTTCGACCACTGAGGGCGTTCAGTGGTTGGGACGGCGATAGGTGGCGGAACTATCTCATGCGTCGACTTCACTTTTATCATTTGCAGCAACGGGGAGTCCGGATGCTTGGTTATTAGCCAATCACGGTAACGACCGATTAATCCATCGCGGCCATCGAACCGCTTCTTCAGAGTGTCAAAACTTATCGTCGCTACCGACGCGAATCTGTGCCCTGTTGGGACCTCACCAAAATGCTCCACGACACGATGAAATTCTTGAAGTAGCTCGTCGTCTTCCAACGATTCATTATCTTGCGGATGACGCGGCAAACCTGCGAGTTCGCGTATCTCCGTCCAGCCGCCTTCGGGAAAGAGGCGGTAAATGTAATAGTCGGAAATGCCTGTATGCTGACGGAATGCCGACTTCGAGAGCGGACCGTCTACCTTACCCGCCGTCTTGCGAGCCTCATCGACAATCGTTTCCCGGGTCCATTCAGGCATCGAAACTCTTCCCCCGAATAACGATTGATTCAATAGCCGAATTGTTGCAAACTCTTCGAACTAATATAAACTTCTTTCAAGTCTTACAAAAGTGTTGCGAGTGCTGACCGGCTGGTATGCGAGCGCCGAGCAAGCTCGGCCGCTAAACGTTGTAAGAATGCTTTTCAGGCGGGCGAGACCATTTGATTTGGTCAACGCGTCCGTCACGGCAATCTCGCGGCGGTTTCCGGGCGGCCGGTCAAGCGGATTTCGAGCTTGCCGTTACCGGCGGCGCGGAATTCGGCGCCGGCCACGTCACTGCGGAGCCAACCGTTCGCATCGGCCTTGCGCAGTTGATGCCCGCCGGCGCCGGCGGGCTCGTAGATTTCCGGGCGCTTGGAATCGCGCTCAATAATCCATACTTCTCGCACGCCGACTTTGAAATAGAAATCGAGCTTTTCATACGCCTCGTCTTCTGGGCTGTGAATTTCGACAACCGCATCCGGCCCGCCGTTGAAGTATTCGTTGCGATCGATATTGAATCGCGCCGGCATCAACAGCACGAGATCGGGGATTCGATAATTGTCAGTCCATTTATCAATGTCTGGTTCGGCAACATTAATTTGCGGATAAATCCGACAGCCATTTGGCTCGGCCCAATTCTGCTCCAACCACATCGCCAATTTGAACTCAATACTCTGATGCTCTCGATTCGGACTCGGCGCCATATGTAAAACCCCTTCCCACATTTCGTCCCACTGGTCGGCATCAGTGCGGCGCCGCCACTCCAAAATATGGTCAGGAACGCTGGCGAAAACAGCTTTCACGATTCGTGACTCCCAAATCAACAAGTGCCCAGCGTCATTGTACCATATTCCATCGGGCGCCTCAGCGGGGAAAGAAACGGAAAAGCCCTGTATCCGCTTTATCACAGATACAGGGCCGTAGTTGAATTGGTTGCGAACCGGTTGAAAATGAGGAGGTTTACTTAATGAACAACATTTCCTGGTAGGTCGGCAGCGGCCAGAGGTCGTCGGCCACCCAGCCTTCTAGTTCGTCAGCGTATTTGCGAACGCTGGTCATGGCGGGCAACACTTCGTCGCAGAAGTGCTGGGCCTCGGCCAGTAAGTTGGCCGCACTGTGATCGTGCAGCGCCTTGTCGAGCACTCCGCAACTGTCTTGCAAGCCTTTTACCAGTTCCGTCACTTTGTCGAGCGTGTCGGTATCGAATTCGTAGCCCACCAGCTTCAAATTGGCACAGGTCGACGCCAGCTCGTTTTGGTAGCGAATGGCCGCGGGGAAGAGCAGCGTTTTTGCCATTTCGAACGTTTGGGCTGCTTCCATCCGCACCGTTTTGCAATACTGCTCCAAGTAAATGTCCAGGCGGCTTTTCAATTCCCGCTCCGACAGGACGTTGTACTTGGCGAACAGGGCTTTCACTTCGGGCGCATCGAGTATCGGCAGCGCGTCGACCGCGGTTTTCATATTCAACAATCCACGCTTGGCCGCTTCCTGATGCCAGGCTGCGGAATAACCATCGCCGTTGAATACGATCGATTCGCACTCGTTGATAATTTCTGTGAGCAAGCTTTGCACGGCGCTGTGTAAAGCGTCGGGATTACCTTTGGTGACGGCTTCCAACTTGCTCGCACACCAATCGAGCGATTCGGCCACGATGGTGTTCATGGCCACCAGCGGACCGGCAATTGATTGGTTAGCGCCCACCGCGCGGAACTCAAACCGGTTGCCGGTGAAGGCAAACGGACTGGTGCGGTTGCGGTCGCCGGCGTCTTTCGGCAGCGGCGGCAGCACGTCGACACCGACGGTCAGCGTTCCGCCTTTCATCGACGATTTCGCGCCGCCGGCCTTGATTTGCTTGAACACGTCGGCCAATTGATCGCCGAGGAAAATCGAAATGATCGCGGGCGGGGCTTCGTTGGCGCCCAAGCGGTGATCATTCCCCGCAGTAGCGACCACGGCCCGCAACAGACCTTGGAATTTCTTCACGGCGCGAATAACCGCTGCGCAAAACACCAAAAACTGAGCGTTCTCGTGCGGCGTTTCGCCCGGATCGAGCAAATTGCCTTGCGACTTGCTCCCCAGCGACCAGTTGACATGCTTGCCCGAGCCATTGACGCCGGCAAACGGCTTCTCGTGGGTCAAGCAGGCCATGCCGTACTTTTCGGCCACGCGCTTCATGGTGATCATCGTGAGTTGCTGATGATCAGCCGCCAGATTGGCGGTTTCGAACGTGGGGGCAATTTCGTATTGGGCCGGGGCCACTTCGTTGTGCCGCGTTTTCACCGGAATGCCGAGCTTGAACAGCTCGCGCTCCACTTCCAGCATAAAGCCCAGCACGCGCTCCGGAATTGCGCCGAAGTAATGGTCTTCAAATTCCTGGCCCTTAGGGGGCTTCGCGCCGAACAGCGTGCGGCCGCAGGTGAACAAATCGGGCCGGGCAAAATAAAAGTGCCGGTCGATCAGGAAGTATTCTTGCTCGGGCCCGGCGGTCGAAGCGACGAATGCGCCGTCGGTGTGACCGAACAACTTCAAAATTCGCTGCGCCTGCTTATTCAAGGCTTGCATGGAACGGAGCACAGGCGTTTTCTTGTCGAGTGCTTCGCCGGTCCACGAAACAAACGCCGTCGGAATGCACAGCGTGGTGCCATTAGGGTTTTCCAAAATGTAGGCCGGGCTGGTCACGTCCCAAATGGTGTAACGCGGGCTTCAAACGTGGCCCGAATGCCGCCGCTGGGAAAGCTGGAACCATCGGGCTCGCCTTGAATCAAGGCCTTGCCGCTGAATTCGGCGACGGCGCCGCCCTCTCCATCGGGAGTGATGAAGCTGTCATGCTTTTCGGCGGTGAGACCTGTGAGCGGAAAAAAGACGTGCGCATAGGCCGTAGCGCCCCGCTCGATGGCCCAATCTTTCATGGCCACGGCCACGATTTCGGCGACCGTGGGATCGAGCTTTTCGCCCGACTCAATGGTGTTAATGAGCGATTTGTAAATCGGCTTGGGCAAGCGCGATTTCATTTCTGTCCGGCTGAAAATGTTTTGGCCGAAAATCTTTTGGGCCGGCGTTTCGGCAAAATTCAGCGGTTGCGAAATGGGCCGCCAGGTGGTGACGGCATTAATGGCCGCCATGCGGGTCGCGGCATGGGTGGTTGCGGGCGCGGATCCGCCGGCCGCAGCGGCAGAGCTACTGCCGTTGGAAAGTGTGGGGGAGAAGGTACTCACGAAGAACTCCTTACAAAAGCAAAGACGCTTGCCGCCAGCTCCATTCCTTGGAACTGCGGCAGTTCGGGTTAAATAGACAGAGTGGCGTCCTTGACTCTGTAAGCAAATTCAGACTAGTCTGCCCCGCTATAGGCAAACTACATGCCACGATGTGGCGAAGTGACCGGACCTTCCGCGCTTTCCGGCTGACAAATTGGTTACCAAGCGGTAAGTCATTCGGCTACCGCCAGAAACCAGCGACAGGTTGTTTTTATCGATCTTGAGGAATGGCCGAATACTGCACCGCTTGATCGTGCAATTTGCCTGTGGATTGATCTAGGAGTGCCTAAATCGTCGGCATATTCGCATGAATTGCCCTCATTTTCGCCGCCGACATTTTTTGCTCAACCCCGTTGCAAGCAGGCAATTAGGCGCTATCATGTTCTTTCTGCGCGCTGTGCTCCAGGCTACGGCACTGTGATTGCTTAATGGCGGAACCCTGAGGTTCTTTTTGCCGCCGGCTGGGGAGTTAGCGGCTGCGATAACACCGGGGTGCCGGCGTACGAAAGGCACCAGCCCATCTGACAGAGACGATCCAAATTTGTAAAAACCAATCGTTCTTCCTTCTGGAATTTTTTTAGCGAAAGGGAAACTGCTGTGAAGCCAAAAGAAGTGTTGGCGTTGTGCCGCGAAAAGGATGTCAAGGCGGTGGACCTAAGGTTCATGGACTTCCCGGGCCTGTGGCAGCACTTCACCGTGCCGGTCAACAAGCTGGATGAAGATGTATTTGAAAACGGGCTAGGCTTCGATGGCTCCAGCATCCGCGGCTGGCAGGCGATTAACGAAAGCGACATGCTTGTCGTGCCCCAGCCGGAAACGGCGTTTATCGACCCGTTCACCACCATTCCCACGCTGGTGATGGTGTGCAACATTCAAGACCCGATTACCCGGGAAGATTACTCCCGCGATCCGCGCAATGTGGCCCGCAAGGCTGTGAATTATTTGAAGAGCACGGGCATTGCCGACACGTGCTTTATCGGTCCGGAAGCGGAATTTTTCATTTTCGACGACGTGCGGTACGACTTTAACCAACACGAAGGTTACTACCACGTCGACAGCAGCGAAGGCGAATGGAACCGGGGCCGCGATGAAAAGCCGAACTTGGGCTACAAAATTCGCTACAAGGAAGGTTACTTCCCTGTGCCGCCGGCCGATGCGCTAATGAACATCCGCAACGAAATGATGCAAACGATGATCGATTGCGGCATCGACATTGAAGCGCAGCACCACGAAGTGGCCACGGCCGGTCAAAGCGAAATTGACATGCGCTTCCACGATTTGGTGCGTATGGGCGACCAAGTGATGATTTATAAATACATCATCAAGAATGTGGCCAAGAAGTACAACAAAACCGTCACCTTCATGCCCAAGCCGCTGTTTGCCGATAACGGCTCCGGCATGCACACGCATATTTCGTTGTGGAAGGGTGGCAATCCATTGTTCGCCGGCAGCGGCTACGCCGGCCTGAGCGAAATGGCCATGTTCGCCATCGGCGGCTTGCTGAAGCATGCGCCTTCGATCTTGGCGTTTTCCAACCCCACCACCAACAGCTACAAGCGATTGGTGCCAGGTTATGAAGCGCCGGTGAATTTGGCTTATTCGCAACGGAACCGTTCGGCCTCCTGCCGCATTCCGATGTACAGCCCCAGCCCGAAAGCCAAGCGCGTGGAGTTCCGCTGCCCCGATCCGTCCTGCAACCCCTACTTGGCGTTTTCCGCCATGTTAATGGCTGTCATCGACGGCATTCAGAACAAACTGAATCCGGGCCAGCCGCTGGACAAAGATATTTACGATCTTTCGCCGGAAGAATTGGCCGAAGTGCCCAAGACACCGGGCAGTTTGGAAGAATCGCTGAGCGCCTTGCAGCACGACCATGCCTTCCTGCTGCGTGGCGACGTGTTCACCAAGGACGTGATCGACACGTGGATTTCGTACAAAATGAAAAACGAGGTCGACGCCATGCGGCTGCGGCCCCATCCGTACGAATTTTGCCTGTACTACGATATGTGAGCGATCGCAGAGTGATTTCGCGAGTTAAGTATTTTTCGCGATGAATACTTGTGCGTTTAAGGCTACGACCATCGGTCGCGCAAGAAACTAAGCCCAGGGGAAACAACCCCGGGCTTTTTTTGCGCTCCTTCCAACGGTTGAAAGCTGAGGACGTGAAAGCGCGCTGGGCGGCCTGATACCGACAGCAGTGTTAAGCTTGGCGACTTATTGTTTGCGGCGTCGAAAAGCAACGGCCAGCAAAGCCGCACCGGCCAAGCCCATCAGGCCCAGGGAAGCCGGTTCGGGAACCGCGGTAACACCGAAATCAAATTCATAGCTCGTCGAAGCGCCCGACTGCTGAACCAAAAAAGTGTAAGTTCCCGCGGCCAATGGCGGCGTGAAACCCTGCGAGCCCGGTGCATCGGCTGGATTTGCCATCACTGGCAACAGATCTTGTCCCACCAAATTAACCGCCGCGAGAACTCCATTTTGAGCTGCGGTGCCAAAATGGGTATAGCCTTCGTAGGCGCTGGGAGCGGTTTGAGGATTTCCCGAAAACGCCGAACCGGCTTGGAACCCCGTAAATCCCTGCACATCGTTTGAAATATACGAGTGCAAAATCAGCGAGCTCAACTGAAATCCGCTAGGTACGGAGACCGCAATCCAATCTTGCATATCTCCTACCGCCGCGCCCACGTTCCCGATGACCGGGTTCGTGCCAGAGGTAAGTGAAAATGAAGTGGGCGCTGCTTGATTATTTGACAGATCGGTGCTGGTCGATTCGTTGTAAGTGTTTCCCGCTTGTGCTTGGTTAATGGTCAAAACACAAAGGGCTGCCCAAAGAATTCCCTGCAACGTGATTCTGGCGATGCGCATACGGTTGCCTTTCGATAAAGCTCTACTTTGTTCCACCGGCCCAAAAGCTCACCTGCACGTCATATACTTTGCATATACACTACACCAGAACGAGCTTAAACTCCTTTTTCGAAATGGTCAAGGTTTTTGAGAGGTGTTGCGCAAATTTGGTGGTCAACATGGGGCGCAAGGGCGGCTGCAAAGGCATTTAGGTTCGGTTAGGATGTTGTCTTCGCTGCTTGATAACTCACGGATTGACATGGATTTAAGGATCCACGATGCACTTTTCCCCCGCAACTTTGGCTGCCTTGGCGAAGTTCGATACGCCCACCATTAGCAACACCATCGAGTTGTTCGACGTTGTGCCGCGAAACCGCGGCTATATGGACGGACGAATTCGAGCCGCGTTTTCTGAATTGCCACCGATGGTGGGCTTTGCCGCCACGGCGGCATTTCGCAGTGATGCACCCCCGACTACCGGGGATGCTTATGGCAGCATGGACCAACAAGTCACACGGTTTGCGGAGCTGCCGGGTCCGGCCGTGGTGGTATTTCAAGACTTCGACGATCCGCCTGTTGCCGCCACGTTTGGCGAAGTCATGTGTTCCACCTATCGGGCATTCGGTTCGGTTGGGTTAATCACTTCCGGCGCCGGACGCGATTTAGAACAAGTGCGGGCTTTGAATTATCCCGTATTTACCGGGGGAACCATTTGTTCGCACGGATACTGCCATATTCTGCACATTGGGTTGCCCGTGCGAGTTGGAGGCCTCGTGGTGAACCAGGGCGATTTACTGCATGGCGATTTGAATGGCGTGACCTGCATACCGCTGGAAATTGCCGACCAAATTCCAGATGTTGCAGCCGAGTTTGCAGCCGCCGAGAAAATTGTGCTTGATTATGTTCGAATGCCCGGCTCTAAAACGGTGGCCGAATTCACCGCACGTCGAAAGGAGTTTTCGGCGCGCATTGGCCAACTAGCGGAACGTGTTTGCCGGAAACGGTAAGTGCTCTTTGAAGATTGCGCCTTGTTGCAATCGGGCCGAGTCTGGTACCAAGAATGCCGGGCCAAAAAGGCGCTTTATTAAGGCCATTGTTAGAAGTGAAATTGAGCCTGAGCAGGATTACTGCGAGTTCAATGTTCGGCTGGCTAATCTACGCATTGCGCAAACTGCATTAATCATTGCGTCAATTGCACGGGTAGGCCAAACTTGCTGATATCAATGCAAGTATAAGCAAATTAATCATTTATGTACGAGCGTCATGATAATTATGGCGTAATTGCCGTCCCCGGCTCGTTTGTTTTGTTCGTGCTAGCGGCTTGACTTGGGACGACAACATTCTTACTCTACTATGTTTGGGGCAAATACTTATCGGATATGGTATTTGGATTGCTAATTATCCATCTTGGCTTACATCCTGGGTAAACTTATGCACCTTAAGTCGCTGAAAGTGTTTTGCGATGTTGTCGGGCGGCGCAGTTTTTCTCGCGCTGCGGAGGAGAACGGTATCTCGCAATCCGGCGCCAGCCAGGTGGTGAACCAGCTCGAGCGGCACTTAGGCACAAAGTTGATTGATCGATCGAAGCGGCCGTTTTCGCTCACGCCAGAAGGGGAAATCTATTACAGCGGCTGCCGCAAAATTGTGGAGCGTTATTTCGCGTTGGAAGATCGCGTGCGCACCTTGCACGATGAAGTGGCGGGTCGAGTGCGCGTGGCTTCGATTTATTCCGTCGGATTGCATCACATGGACCGGTACCTGCACCAGTTTCTTAGTCAGTATCCCAAGGCGAATGTGCGATTGGAGTATTTGCATCCGCACAAAGTTTACGAAGCGGTCGAAAACGATCAGGCCGACCTGGGACTGGTAAGCTATCCCAAACCATCACGGACCGTCAAAGCCATCGGCTGGCGGCAGGAACCGATGGTATTGGTGTGCGCGCCGAGCCATCGCTTGGCCAAACGGCCGCAGGTGTCGCTGGAAGAAGTGGCGGGTGAACCCATTATTGGCTTTGACGTTGATTTAACGATCCGGCGCGAAATTGACCGCGTGCTGCTGGAACATCGCGCCGACGTGAACGTGGTCATGGAATTCGACAACATCGAAACGATTAAACGGGCCGTTGAGATTGGCGCCGGCGTTAGTTTGTTGCCGGCGCCGACAGTGGTGCGTGAAGTGGAGACAGGCACTTTGGCCGCTGTGCCGCTTTCAACCAACGAATTAGTACGGCCGTTGGGAATTATTCATCGTCGTGGTAAGGATTTGGGAGTGACCGTGCGCAAGTTTATCGAACTGCTGCGGGGCGAAGGCCATTTGTTTGGCGCGCATCCTCAATCGACTCTTCGAAATGGCGAAGGCGATGCGGAGTTTACTGCCGCTGGAAATGGCTCGGCCATGCATGGGACAGCGGGAAGCAATCAACACGATCATTTGACGGCCGGGGGAGCAACGCTGGCTGCGCATTCTGCGGCAGCCAATTAATTCGATTTGCCGCAATTCAAAATAAATCAATTGTGCGTAGGGAAACAAGCAATTCATCGAATCATTGAACGGGTAACGGTTATGCAATCTCAATTTCCATACGATCCGCGCCGGTGCGAAGGCTTGTACGACCCGGCTTTTGAGCATGATGCCTGCGGTGTCGGCTTCGTCGTCAATATGCACGGCGAAAAAAGCCATCAAATTGTGCGGCAAGGGTTGGAAATCCTGGTGAACCTTACGCATCGCGGAGCATGTGGATGCGATCCGCTTACCGGCGACGGTGCAGGCATTCTCGTGCAAATGCCGCACGACTTTTTCCAGGCGAAACTGCAGGAGCAAGGAATTCAATTGCCTGCGCTGGGCAGCTATGGCATTGGCAATGTGTTTTTGCCGCCCGACGAAAAGGAACGCCGATTTTGCGAGGAGCGCCTGGAAGCCATTTGCGCCGACGAAGGACAAAACTTCTTGGGTTGGCGCGAAGTGCCGGTCAACAATGCCGGCATCGGCCGCACGGCGCGCGAAGTGGAGCCGCTCATTCGACAAGCGATTATCGCCCGGGGGGACAACACGCCGGCCGATTTATTCGAATGGAAACTATACGTCATCCGCAAACGGCACGAATTAGAAATTCGGGCCGCAAAAGACTTGCAGCAAAAAAAGTGTTGCTATACCTGCACGCTTTCGTCGCGGGTGATCGTTTACAAAGGATTGTTGCTCGCCGATCAAGTGGAGTATTTCTACGAAGATTTGCATGATGAACGCATGGTTTCGGCGTTGGCCCTGGTACATCAACGGTACAGCACGAATACTTTCCCGACGTGGGATTTGGCTCATCCGTTCCGTTACCTGGCCCACAACGGCGAAATCAACACGCTGCGCGGCAACGTCAACTGGATGTACGCGCGCGAAAGCATGCTTAACCATCCCGTGTATGGGCCCGATCTCAAGAAAATTTGCCCGATTTGTGTCCCTGGGGCGAGCGACTCCGCCATTTTCGACAACGTGTTGGAATTGCTGGTGCTTACGGGCCGGTCTCTGGCGCAGGCCATGTCGATGCTGATTCCGGAGCCATGGAGCGGACACGAAAGCATGCCGGACGAGTTGAAGGCCTACTACGAATATCAAGCTTGCCTGATGGAACCCTGGGACGGCCCGGCATCGATGGCATTTACCGATGGCACCGTGATCGGTGCGACTCTAGACCGCAACGGTTTGCGTCCTAGCCGATATTGGGTGATGAAAAACGGTCTGGTGGTAATGGCTTCCGAAGCCGGTGTGCTGGCCTTGCCGCAAGACCAAGTGGAATACAAAGGCCGCTTGCGACCGGGGCGCATGTTCCTGGTCGATACCACGCAAGGCCGCATTATTCGCGACGACGAAATTAAAACCGGCCTGGCTGCGCGGCATCCGTATCGGCAATGGATCAACGAAAACCAAATCAAGCTGGACGATTTGCCCGATATTGCCGGTGTCAACGGCCACTTGGACGAACCGTTGGTGAAGTTGCAGCGGGCGTTTGGCTACACGCTGGAAGATTTGCGAATCATTATGGGGCCGATGGGGACCGATGGTTACGAGCCCGTCGGATCAATGGGCAACGACACGCCGCTGGCGGTGCTTTCCGAGCGGCCGCAGTTGTTATTCAACTACTTCAAGCAACTGTTTGCCCAGGTAACCAATCCGCCGCTCGACGCGATTCGAGAAGAAATCATCACGTCGATGATTACCACGATTGGCTCCGAAGGAAATTTGCTCGACGAAACTCCGGAACAATGCCGTCTACTGCGGATGGAAACGCCGGTGATTACCAACGGCGAAGTGGCCAAAATTAAAGAACTGAACGCGCCGGGTTTGCGCAGCCGAACACTTTCGATATTGTTCCCGCGCAGCTCGGGCGCGGCAGGTCTGGAGCAGCGCTTGAAGCAGTTGCGCGTCGAAGCTAGCCAGGCAATTGAAGAAGGCGTGGCGATCCTTGTTTTGTCCGATCGCGGCGTAAATCACGAAAACGTGGCCATTCCCGCGTTGCTGGCCGTGAGCAACGTGCATCACCATTTGCTGCGTGAAGGAACGCGCACCCGATGTGGCCTGGTGATCGAAACCGGCGAAGCTCGCGAGGTGCATCATTTTGCGTTGCTCACAGCTTACGGTGCGGGAGCGGTCAATCCCTATTTAGCCTTGGCCACGCTCGACGATATGCTGGCCCAGCACTACTTGCCAGAAAATCTCACCCACAAACAGTTACACAAAAATTATGTGAAGGCGGCAGTCAAAGGCGTCCTGAAAGTAATGTCGAAGATGGGCATTTCCACACAACAAAGCTACCGTGGGGCCCAAATTTTTGAAGCCGTCGGGCTGAATTCGAATTTCGTCAATGAGTATTTCACATGGACCCCCAGCCGCATTCAGGGCGTGGGCCTTTCAGAAATTGCTGACGAAGCGCTCCATCGCCACGAATACGCTTATCCCCGGACCGATGTACCCGAACTGCTCGATTTGGATGTCGGCGGCCAGTATCAGTGGCGTCGCAAAGGCGAAGCGCACATTATGAATCCCGAGGTCGTGTCGAAGCTGCAGCAGGCCTCGCGCATCAACAGCCGAGTGGAATTTAAGCAGTTCTGCAAACTGATTGACGAACAGCAAACGCGCCTGCTTACGTTGCGCGGCCTGCTGGAATTTCGCAAAAACACAGCGCCCGTGCCGCTGGATGAAGTGGAGTCGGCCAAGGAAATTGTCAAGCGATTTGCCACGGGGGCCATGTCCTACGGCTCCATATCTAAGGAAGCGCATGAGACTTTGGCCATCGCCATGAACCGCATTGGCGGCAAAAGCAACACCGGAGAAGGTGGCGAAGATGCGGCCCGCTATGTGCCCGACGCCAACGGCGATTTGCGTTCCAGCGCCATCAAGCAAGTGGCCAGCGGTCGGTTCGGCGTCACCAGTGAATACCTGAACAGCGCGAAAGAACTTCAAATCAAGATGGCGCAGGGAGCCAAGCCAGGTGAAGGGGGCCAGTTGCCCGGCCATAAAGTTGACAAAGAAATTGCCCGCATTCGGCACAGCACGCCAGGGGTGGGTTTGATTTCACCACCGCCGCACCACGATATTTACTCAATCGAAGATTTGGCGCAGCTCATCCACGATTTAAAAAACGCCAATCGCCGGGCACGAATCAGCGTGAAGCTAGTGGCCGAGGTCGGCGTGGGCACCGTCGCCGCGGGCGTGGCTAAGGGAAAATCGGACGTGGTGCTTATTTCTGGTCACGATGGCGGCACCGGCGCTAGCCCGCAAACTTCGATCAAGCACGCGGGCCTGCCGTGGGAATTGGGCCTGGCCGAGACTCATCAAGTGCTGGTGAAAAACGATTTACGCGGCCGCATTATTGTGCAAACCGACGGCATGATTCGCACGGCCAAAGACGTGGCGATTGCCGCCATGCTGGGCGCCGAAGAATGGGGTATTGCAACCGGGGCTTTGGTAACCATTGGCTGCATTATGATGCGCAAGTGCCATCTCAATACATGCCCGGTCGGTGTAGCGACACAAGACCCGGAACTTCGGAAAAAGTTCAATGGCAAGCCGGAGTATGTGGTCAATTTCTTCTTCCTGCTGGCCGAGGAATTACGCGAGCTGATGGCGCAGCTTGGCTTCCGCACTATTAACGAAATGGTGGGCCGTGTCGACATTCTCGACACGCGCAAAGCCATCGCCCATTGGAAAGCCAAAGGGTTGGATTTCTCCAGCATTTTGTACAAGCCTGACGTGCCGGCGCATATTAAAACGTATTGTGCGGAAGCTCAGGAACATGGCTTGGACGAATCGTTAGACGTAACCAAGATATTGGATTTGTGCCGGCCAGCGTTGGAGCATCAAACGCCTGTAACCGTCGAGTTGCCGATTCGGAATATCAACCGGACGGTCGGAACCATCCTTTCGAGCGAAGTCACGCAGAAATACGGCGCGCACGGGTTCGACAAGGAAGACACCATTCAGCTCAACTTCAAAGGATCGGCCGGGCAAAGCTTGCTGGCATTTGGCGTACACGGCGTAACCGTGCGCGTGGAGGGAGATGTTAACGACTATTGCGGCAAGGGACTTTCGGGCGGCAGAATTATTGTGTATCCGCCGCGGGAAGCTTCCTTTGCTGCCGAGAAAAACATTGTCGCCGGCAACGTGGTATTGTACGGCGCTACCAGTGGCGAACTGTATTTGCGGGGCGTGGCTGGCGAGCGGTTTTGCGTCCGCAACAGCGGCGCGCACGCCGTGGTGGAAGGTGTGGGCGACCATGGCTGCGAGTACATGACCGGCGGCCGCGCCATTATTTTAGGCGAAACCGGTCGTAACTTTTCCGCCGGCATGAGCGGCGGCATTGCCTATGTGCTGGATGAAACGGGTCGCTTCCCGAAACTGGTCAATCAGGAAATGGTCGAGTTGGAAGCGTTATCGGACGACGATCGGGAATACATCGGCAAAAAACTTGCCCAGCATGTGCATTACACGGGCAGCATGGTTGGACGGCGTGTACTCGAAAAATGGGATGACATGATCGGCAAGTTCGTGAAAGTGATGCCGATCGATTACAAACGTGCATTGGGGGAAATGGCCAAAGCTCATTTGCCAACTTCGGCCGAAGCCGAAACGGCGCCGAAGGCTGTGGTCAATGTGTAATTCTTTTGAGACAGGCGGGATTCGATGGGTGACGTTCGCGGGTTTATGAAATATGGCCGCAAGACCAGCGGCAAAGAGCCGGTGCCGGAACGAATCAAGCATTATCGTGAATTTCTCACGATATTGTCGGAAGACGAGCTGCGCAAACAGGGCGCCCGGTGCATGGATTGCGGCGTCCCCTTTTGCCATACCGGCTGTCCGCTAGGGAACATCATTCCCGACTGGAACGATTTGGTATACCGCGATCACTGGCAGGAAGCCATCAATCGATTGCACGCTACGAACAATTTTCCGGAATTCACCGGACGGGTGTGCCCTGCCCCGTGCGAAGCGGCGTGCGTGTTAGGCATTAACGAAGATCCGGTGGCGATTAAGCAAATTGAATGTTCCATTGCCGATCGCGGATTTGATGAAGGCTGGATTGTAGCGGAACCACCGACGGTTCGCACAGAGAAAAAAGTGGCCATCATTGGCAGCGGCCCGTCGGGATTGGCGGCGGCGCAGCAACTCAATCGCGCTGGACATTATGTCACCGTGTTCGAGCGAGCCGATCGGCCGGGCGGTTTGCTAATGTACGGCATTCCGGATTTCAAGCTGGAAAAATCGCGCATCTGGCGGCGGATTAAGCAACTTCAAGAGGAGGGCGTGGAATTTAAGTACAATGCCAACGTGGGGGTCAACGTGGCGACGGCTGATTTGCGCCGTGATTACGACTCCATCTTGCTTTGCGGTGGCGCCACGCAAGGGCGCGATTTGCCAATTCCCGGCCGCGACCTCGGTGGCGTTCATTTTGCCATGGAGTTTCTTCCGCAACAAAATAAAGTGAACCAGGGAGATGTAATTTCCCAACAGATTTTGGCGACGGGCAAGGACGTGATTGTCATCGGCGGTGGGGATACCGGCAGCGACTGCGATGGGACATCCAACCGGCAAGGTTGCAAAAGCCTCACGCAGTTCGAACTGCTTCCGCAACCGCCCGATGTGGGAAATTACCCGCGGGCTGATCAGCGCCCTGCCAATACACCTTGGCCGTTGTGGCCCATGATTATGCGCACTAGCACCTCGCACGAAGAAGGCTGTCGCCGCGAGTGGGGCATTTTGACGAAGGAATTCCGCGGCGATTCCCACGGTCACGTGGAGAGTTTAGTCACGGTGCGCATTGAATGGATCAAAGACGAGCAAGGGCGCCACGTGTTCAAGGAAATGGAAGGCACGCAGGAAGTGTGGCCCTGCCAACTCGTGTTATTGGCCATGGGCTTTGTCGGGCCGGAAAAACGCGGAGCGATTTCTGATTTGAATTTGGAAATGGATCCGCGTGGCAATGTAAAAACGGATGCCAACTACATGACGAGCCAGCCCGGCGTGTTTGCCGCTGGCGATTTGCGTCGCGGGCAGTCTTTGGTGGTGTGGGCCATTCACGAAGGGCGCGAAGCTGCCCGAGCCGTCGATAAATACCTGATGGGGGTATCGCACCTGCCGAGCGTGAACGCCGGCGATTTTGCGTGGAAATAAATCGGTACAGCAACACGGAACGGAAGCCGATTTCACAGATTGCGAACTCTGCCGGGCTGGTTATTTCTTCCCGCTGGAATTTTCGTCTTGCTTGTGATCGTCCAGCCGCTGCTCGCAGGGAGCCTCTTTTGTGTCGTTAGACACCCCGTGCTTTTAACCCGGTGCTGGTGGGTTTGGGGGATAGGCGCCCACTTCAATATGAAAGCCGTCCGGGTCCTGAAAAAAAATCTGCTTTACGCCGGTGTCGGCCTGCCGGTTCCGGCGGAACAGTATGCCGTGTTCCGTTAGTAACCGCTCGACAGTGGACAAATCGTCGGTATGCAGCGCCAAATGGTATTCGCGGGTTAGAATTTCGGCCGCTGCTGGGCTCGGTTGTTCGTTGGCTGCGGGATTGTGACCGAGAAGGTGGATCATTAATCCATGGCCGAACAACCATGCGCCGGGAAACGTGAAATTTGGCCGCGGCACTTCGCGGAAGCCCAGCACCTCGTTGTAGAACTTCTTGCTAGCATCGAGGTGGCGAGTGACCAGCGCCACATGGTTCAGTTCAGAAATTGGCAGCGCGGCTGGCATAGCGGCTCGAAAGAAAATGGCGTTTGGCAAAGTCTGGGCAAACAGTATCATACCGCCCCAATTTACGGCGGTGCATTGGGGAAGCAGCGAAATTTTGCCCATCTATTTCCGCAGGATTTCCATGAAGCCTCGGCTGCGGTTGGCATTCAGCGATTTTAAGGCCGCGATGAATCCGGCCAATCATTACTTCACGCGATTATTGCGCGAGAAGTACGACGTCGAGCTTTCCGATCAGCCCGAGATTGTAATTTACAGTTGCTACGGTTCGCGAGAAAACTTTCGCCGTTACCCTTGCACGCGCGTTTACTACACCTCGGAAAATTTGCGGCCGAATTTCGCAGATTGCGATTACGCGTTCACCTTCGATTATTGCGATCATCCTAATCATTATCGCCTGCCGCAATACGCTTTGCATTGCGACGTCGGTCGATTGGTGAAGACCACGGTCGATCCCCAAAAAGTTCTGGCGGAAAAAATCCAGTTCTGCAATTTTGTGTATTCCAACCGCTATTGCCGGTTCCGCAACGCATTTTTTCGCGAGCTTTCGAAGTACAAACACGTAGATGCCGGCGGGCGGCTGTTCAACAATGTCGGGGGGCGGGTCAAAGATAAACTGGAATTCATCCGCCAATACAAATTTACCCTCGCGTTTGAAAACTCCAGCTATCCTGGCTATACGACGGAAAAAATTGGCCAGCCGATGCTCATGAACAGCTTGCCCATTTATTGGGGCAACCCGCTGGTGCACCGCGATTTTAACCCGGCCAGCTTTTTGAACTATTTCGATTATGGCAGTCCCCGCGCGCTGATCGAACGCATTATTGAAGTGGATCGCAACGACGAGTTGTATTGCCAATATGTAAGCCAGCCGTGGTTTCACGGCAACCGTCCGAACGCCTTTGTTGACAAGCAAAATGTACTGGCACAGTTCGAAAAGATTTTATCGTCGCCCCAAACGCCAATCGCGCTGAAAAAGCCTGAGCCGCGGCTCTTCCTGATTCGCCAGACTCGCAATACAAAACTGCGGCTCAAAAAAAACTGGGGCCGGCTGAATCGTTGGGCCAAGTATCACTGGGACGAAATGCGCGAAGCAAGCTAAATGCCGTGTGCGTCAAAAAATGAATTGAATAGTTCCGCATTGAACTCCTGCCGTAAACTTTCGAGCATTCTGCGATGATTTTACCCCGCCGCGCTTTAATCACCGGCATCACCGGACAGGACGGCTCCTATCTGGCGGAGTTGCTCTTGGAAAAAGGATACGAGGTTCATGGTTTAGCCCGACAGGCCAGCTCGCTGCATACCGGTCGGCTGGAGCATCTGTATCGAAATTTGCACGGCGCGAGCCCCAATCTGGTGCTGCATTACGATGACATGATCGATGGCATTCGCCTGGCGAATTTGGTGCTCGATGTGCAGCCCGACGAGATTTACAACCTGGCCGCTCAAAGCCACGTGCAGGCTTCATTCGATCAACCGCTCTACACGGCTGAGATTACCGCACTGGGCACGCTGCGCGTCTTGGAAGCCGCCCGGCAATTGAATAAGCATAAGTCGGTGCGGTTCTATCAGGCCTCTTCCAGCGAAATGTTTGGCAAAGCCATGGAATCGCCGCAGCGCGAAGATACCCGATTCCACCCGCGCAGCCCGTACGCTTGTGGCAAAGTATTTGCGCATTTTCAAACGGTCAACTATCGTGAGGCGTATGGTCTGTTTGCCTGCTGCGGAATTTTGTTCAATCACGAATCGCCTCGCCGCGGCGAAAATTTTGTCACGCGCAAAATTACGCGCGCAGCCGCACGAATTCGCTTGGGGTTGGAAAATCGCTTGTCGTTGGGAAGCCTCGATGCCCAGCGCGACTGGGGTTACGCCAAAGATTACGTCGAAGCGATGTGGCTAATGCTGCAGCAAAGTCAGCCCGACGATTTTGTCATTGCCACTGGCGAAACGCACACGGTGCGCGAGTTTTTGCAAATCGCGTTTGACCGCGTGAATTTGGATTGGCAACAGCATGTGGACATCGATCCGCGTTATTTTCGCCCCAGCGAGCCGTTTCATCTTGTGGGCGATGCCACCAAAGCACGCCAGCAGCTTGGCTGGAAACCGCGCACATCATTTCAACAATTGGCCGAAATGATGGTCGATGCCGATTTGGCTTTGGCAGCGCACCAAGCGGCTCCCCTTGCTATCAAGCCCGCCGCGTGATAGCGGTGAATGCACGCTTGGCTTCTGTCCATCCAGCGTAGCGGCATGGAAAGTCGTAAGGTTGGTTGAGTTTGCCGCCGATGCATTGGGAGCGGTTATAACGATTTTCTCGATTCCGCCGTTTCTATCGGCCGATAACGCCTTCAGGTAACCGCGCAGTTCTTCTTTCCGCGGCCCTACTTCGACAGCAAATTTCGGGGGGACCTGTCATGACCAAGCATGCGTTGTGGGCTGCCGCTTTGTCGGCGATTGCCATGGCCGCATCTGGCGGTTGTTGCAATATGGATTATCTTTGCGGTGTGCACACAGGCTGCAATAGTTGCTGCAATCAATGCGGCAGCTGCGACAGTTGCGGCTGCGGACACGGTGGCGGATGCAGCAGTTGCGATACATGTTCTCACTGCGGCTCGTGCGGCAGTTGCTGCAATAGCTGCAGCTGTGACGAAAGCTGCGGTTGCGGTAATAACTGTGGCTGTGGCAATAACTCTGGTTGTGCTTCGTGCGGTAGCTGCGGTTGTGATTCGGGCGGCTGTGGCGGTTGTGGATGCAACAACTGCGGGCACAGTTGCTGCTTTTTGGATTCCTGGCTGAAAAGCTGGTTCTCTTGCAGCAACTGCACAGGCGAGCAATATAGCTGCCCCGGCGGCGGATGTGGCGAAAAATATTGGTGCGATTGGAAAAGCTGCCCTCCCACGCCCGATCCCTGCGACCACTGCGGCGGTTACACCGGCGGCTGTGCTTGTTCCAACCATTGCTACCAGGCGACGCCACGGTTCGGCTCGGTCACCTGGCCGCCGCATGACGAAAGCGGCATGTCCGGCGACGAAACCTACATCGGCCAGAAGTCGAAAAACACCGTAACGCAATAGTTCTAATTCGCGTTGCTCGTGGCGACAGATCCAACTTACGTCCGCCGCTGAGGACCATTCGAACGGTCAACTTCGAAGGTCCCCCACGGCGGATTTTTTATTGAGCTTTTCTCCAGCCTACGGCGAATCAACAGGAGTCTCGTTTGCCCCTTGTTGATTCCGGCCGCCAAGACCTTACACTGAGATCGTTGTTGTCAGCGGCGATCTCAGCCTTCGTTGGTCAATGGCTCAGCTCATGCGCGGAATCGATGCGTTTCTCGATTTGCTTGCTGCGGCCGGTGTACGGCACATTTTCGGCAACCCCGGCACCACGGAGCTGCCGCTAAACGATGCCTTGGCTGGCGATCCGCGCTTTCAGTACATCTTGGGACTGCAAGAAGTGCCGCTGGTGGCGATGGCCGATGGTTTCGCCATGGCTTCGCGCTCACTGGCTGTGGTTAACTTGCACATTTGCTGCGGGTTGGGCAACGCCATGGGCATGTTATACAACGCTTTCCGGGAAGGCACTCCGCTGTTAATTACGGCAGGCCAGCAAGACCGTCGCTTGAAATTTGAAGAGCCTATTTTATGGGGCCGTATGGTCGACGTAGTTCGGCCGTGGAAGTGGAGCGAGTGGAAGATTTGCCTACCGCCACGCGCCGCGCTATTCAAACAGCACTTACGCCGCCGACTGGCCCCGTGTTTATGTCGCTGCCGATGGATGTGCAAACTGCCGTAACCGAGGGGCTCGACTTAACTCCCGCACGACTGCCCGATCGCCGAGTGCGCCCACCGCTGGAAGCATTGAACCGCGCAGCCGAAGTTTTGATCGAGTCTAAAAATGCTGCAATTTTGGTCGGCAGCCGCGTGCAGGAAGCCGACGCCGTGGGGGAGTTGGTTCGCCTGGCGGAGCGATTGGGCTTACAAGTTATTTCCGAAAGCGGCACTACGCACGGCCGGCTGGCGTTTCCCTGCGATCATCCGCTGTATGCTCAGGGATTGCCCCTGTGGTCGCCCGAAGTGCGCCAGCGCCTGCAAAATTATGACGTGCTGCTGGTCGTCGGCATGGATTTGTTGCGGCAATACGTGTACTACGAGCCAGCTTGCCCCATTCCTGAAGGAACCCGGCTAATTCATCTCGACGAAGATCCGTATCAACTCGGGAAAAATTATCCGTTGGAAGTTGGGCTGATCGGCGACACAAAAACGGGACTGGCGGAGTTGGAAACCATTCTGGCGCAGCGGATGACAGCGGCGCAGAAAAAAATGGCCATGCAGCGAATAGAACACCTCGCGCTCGATCACGCGGCGGCTTGCCAGGCTGCTTGGCAAGAGTGCGATGCGCAGAAAAACGAGCGACCGCTTTCTCCGCTGGCCTTTATGGCGGCCATCGCCCGGGTGCTTCCTCCGGATGCCGCCGTCGTGGAAGAAGCGGTAACCACCACCGGAACCATGTTGGAACGCTTGGGGACATTTAAAAACACCTCTGGCCACTTTGGCCATCGCGGCTGGGCTTTGGGATGGGGCTTGGGCGTTGCCTTGGGCGTAAAGTTGGCGTGGCCGCGCCGGCCGGTGATGGCCATTTTAGGTGAAGGAGCCGCCATGTACGGCATTCAAGGGTTGTGGTCGGCGGCCCGTTACCGCATTCCGGTCACGTTTGTAATTGCGAACAACGCCCAATATCAAATTCTCAAAGTCGGCGCTGCCGGTTTGCAATTGCCGCAAGCGCTGGCTGGAAAATTTGTGGGGCTAGACATTGTTGAGCCGGAGGTCGACATGGTCGCACTGGCTGAATCGCTGGGCGTACAAGCGGTGCGCATTACTGAGCCGGGCGATTTGAGTGATGCTATAAAAGAATCACTGGCTAGCGACCAGCCACGCTTAATCGATGTCCCCATTGCGCGCGGCGTGCCTGAGCGGTTGAATTACGGATAGCAGTGGGACCCGCGACTTCCCATCTGGCCACCGATCACTGACCACCCACTGTCTTCGCACGCAACATTTGGATGAGAGTGGGCACAGCCGGCGCGGCTGGCAATCCTACTTGTCCCAGCGCTTCCGCGGCCGCTTCCCGCACCCCTTCTTCGGGATCGTTTAAAGTACGAATGAGGGCCGGCACCGCGTCTTTGGCTTGAATGCCCATATAAGCCAGCGCGCGGCAAGATTGCAAGCGAACAATCGGATTGCCGTCGGTCAGCGCATCGGAAAGTGCCGCCACGGCCGGCTCACCAATGCGGCCCAAGGCATCGGCGGCTGCGACTTGCGGGGGATGCGCATCAGTCGGCTGCACCGTCACGTTCACCGCAAGAGGAAGCTTGGAATTATCCATGGACGGCTCGTTGTTGCAGCCGGCAAAAGCAAGTATCCCGCAGGCGATCAAAATCGACACTCTGTTTTGAAGCATCATCTCGTTCCGTTTTCAGCAGTTGAAATGCACCGTATCACTGCCGCCTCAAACAACCATAGCATTCGCCAGGCATGATTGGTAAACGACCATTCGTTTTGACAATTTGCTCGAAAATTCGAGCTATTTCGCATTCTCGACGGCCACCTGCTTACCGTCGCCAACTTCTGAGAGGTCGCCGTCAATGACGCGCTCGGAGCCGTTGAAATCTTCCCACGCTCCCGGTTCTCCACTGGTCGGATAAGTTCGTCGCTTGACCACTTCCGTCCAAGTGCCGTCGCTTACGCCGGCCTGAATTTGTGTTCGCACGGCTACCCCTTCGTTCACTAAGTAGCAACACATGCGGTTGCCAATTTCTACAATTGCCGAACTGGGAATGGCCCACACTTTAGGCCGCTCGATTTCGATGGAACCATAGGCATACATTCCCGGCAGCAGTTCGTCTTTCGGATTGGGTAAATCGATTTCTGCCTGCAGGGTACGGCTTTGATTTCGCAGCGCCAGCGAAGTGCGAGTGACAGGCACGTCGTATTCCCGTTCGGCCAGCGATTGCAGCCGCAACGACGCTTTGGTTCCCACCGACACATACGGTGCATCGAGTTCTGGCACGCCGATGACAAACATCATGGGATCGGTGCGGGCGACAACGAACAACGGAATGGAGCTTACCCCGTAGGCGCCCCCTTCTTCCCCACCGGAGGCGTCGCCGGAAGCGGGTCGGACAAAGTCGCCGGTGTTGATATTTCGCGTGGTGACGACGCCATCGTAGGGGGCAAGAATTTTCGTATAGGCGAACATGGCGGCCATGCGCCGTTCGTCAGCCTCGGCAACTTTCACCTGTGCCCCCGCGGCGGCCAAGTCGGCTTTGCATTTATCGACCTGGGCGGCAGAGGCCAACTGTTGCGATTCCTTGGTTTTGACGGCTGCCTGGGCTGCGTCATAGGCCGACTGACTGGCCTTGGCTTGATTTTTCGTTTCGGCCAATACCTCGGGATTAACGACTTGATCGCGCACCATTTTATTCAGCCGATCCAGCTCTCCCTCCCAACGTTCGACATCGGCCGCATAACGAGTGAGATTTGCCTTCGTTTCGTTCACGGCGTCGATTGATGCTTGCAAATTGCTTTCGGCCACGTGTATAAGTTGCTCGCTTTGCTTGACCATCGATTTTTGCTGTTCCACGACCGCGACTTTTTGGTTGTATTCTTCCGCCAATTCGGGGACGAGAATTTCGGCCAGCAATTGATCCTTCTTCACGTGGTCCCCTATGTCGACATTCCACCTTTGCACAAACCCGGCGACTTTAGAAAAAATGGACGTTTGCTCGTACGGTTCGATCACCCCGGGCTGAGCCACGGAGCGATGAATCGTGCGGATTTCCGGCTGTGCAACGGTGACCGTGGGCCGTAGCTCCATCGCCTTTCCCGTAGGGCTTGCGGGGTCGGAGCAGCCGCTAAGCAGACTGCCGGCAATCGTCAATGATAACCAAATGCGTTTCACGGAATGTGCTCGATGAAATTCTAATCCGCAATAATCTATCAAATTTAGCTTGCTTCTGTGTTTTCGGCTGGCGCTGTTCCTTGCCGCGGCGTTACGCCCCGCTGCCTTCCTCGCCGCGCATTTCATGGTAATGAGCGCTTTCGGGGTCATCGGGATGCATCGACAACGAAATTGCCGGCTTCTTCCCCATCAACAGTGCAAATACCGCCGGAACAATGAACAGCGTGGCGAAGGTGGAAAACGCCAAGCCACCAATTACCGCGCGGCCCAGCGGCGCTTGCATTTCGGTACCGTGTTCCAGCGCCAACGCCATGGGCACCATGCCGGCGATCATCGCGCAAGCGGTCATTAAAATTGGCCGCAACCGTTCTTGTGCGCCCGACCAGGCGGCTTCAAAGGTGTTCTTCCCTTCGCGCCAATCACGGGAAATGAACGACACCATCATGACCGAATTCGCCAGCGACACACCAATGCACATGATGGAGCCCATGAACGATTCAATATTTAACGTTGTCCGGGTAATAAACAAAATCAATACCACGCCGGTCAGTACGCCCGGCACCGCGCCCACCGCGGAAAGCGCCAAGCGAGGCGATTCAAAATACGCGGTGAGCATAATTAAAATTGCCATCACCGCCGCAATTAAGCCAATACCCATGGAGCGGAACATTTCTTCCATCGGCGTGATTTGCCCACGCACCTCAATGCGAACGCCTTTAGGGGGTTGACCGGCAGCTTCGATCGCCCGGTGAATTTGCCGTCCGGCGCGGCCCAAATCTTCCCCTTCTACATTCGCGGTCAAACTCAAGTAGCGTTGCATGGTGTTGCGGTCGTATTCGCCGGGCATAGCCCCGGCCATGACGTTGGCAACATCTCGAACCAGGACATTGGTGCCCCCCTCCACGTGCCGCACCGGAATGGTTTCCACTTGCCGCGGCGAGTTCATGCGTGGCGTGGGGACCAGCACTTCCACTTGATAATCGATGCCCGTTTTCGGATCGCGCCAATAATTGCGTGCCACATAACGGCTGGACGAAGTGCTAACCAAGATGGCATCGGCCACGTCGCGCGCAGTCAGTCCACTGAGGCCGGCGCGTTCTCGGTCGATTTTTACAGGCACCGTCGGGTAATCGAGCGATTGGCGGAAACCGACGTCGCGCAAATAATCATTTTTTTCGAGCTCTTTTTTTATCCGCATCGCGAACATTTTGGAATCAGCCATGTTCGGGCTGGCGACAGCCACCTCAATGGGCGTGGGGGAGCCGAAGCTCATCACTTCGCTAACGATGTCGCCGGGCTCAAAGCCGAACGTAACCAAATCGGCGCGTTGCTTGGCCGAATCAGGCGTCAAGCCTTTCTGCTGGAGCAACTCGGCCAGCCACGGCTTGATTTTTTCCGGCAAGAGCTTGCGCAATCGCTCGCGCAACTCGTCCAGGCGAACGTCAAAGTTTTCGTTCAAGGCGATGCGCATTTGGCCGTCATCTGGCCCGCGCATGAACAAAATTAAATTGTTCATCGAGTACGTGGGCGCTTGCTGGCCGGCAAAGCCCATGGAAATATCGATGCTGCCGGGGCCGCCGGCTTCTTGCTCGATGATTTGCAAGGCCTTCACGGCAATTTCGCGGGTGATTTCATAGTTGGAGCCGGGCGGGGCGCGGAATCGAAGCACGAATTCGCCGGCATCGACTTGCGGAAATAACTCTGTTCCTAGGTTAGTCCCCACGACCAACAGGATCAGTAGGCAAACAACTAAGTAAGATGGCACTACCACCCAGCGCCACAATACGAGCTGCTTCACCACGCCGCCAAACACCCGTTCTACCCGTGCAAACAGCCCTTGCGAGTGTTCTTCGTGCGTCTTTCCGTGATGTTTCAACAACCACACCGACAACACCGGAACGAGCGTGCTGGAAAGGAAATACGAGGTCGTCATCGCAAAGCCGACAGCTAGCGCCAGCGGCACGAAGAACGAACGGATCGGCTCGGCCATGATAAATGCCGGAATGAATACCGACAAAATGCAAACGAGCGCCAAAAATCGGGGAATGGCCGTTTCCGCACCGCCCCGTTCCACCGCTCGGGCCAAGGACTTCGTGCGCGTCATTTGTACGTGGATATTTTCGATCGAGACCGTCGCTTCGTCGACCAAGATGCCAATCGCCAGCGCTAGCCCGCCGAGCGTCATAATATTGATTGTGCAACCGGTGATCCACAGCGCGAACAGCGCTCCTAATAGTGCCAGCGGAATATTTGCCACCACGACCAACACGCTGCGCCAATCGCGCAGGAATAATAACACCATCAGGCCAGTTAATGTGGCGCCGATTAAGCCTTCCGTGCCGACATTTTTGATGGAGCGAACGACCGTGGGCGATTCGTCGAATTCAAAACTAATATCCACATCGTCTGGCAGCACGCTTTTGAAAAGCGGCATGGCCTTGTGAATATCGGCCACCACTTGCAGCGTGGAAGCGGTGCTTTTTTTCACGATCGGCAAGTATACCGATTTGTGGCCATTGACCAGCCCATAGCCGTAGTTCAGGTCGGTGGCATCGGCCACGGTGCCGACATCGCGCACATAAACATTCCGGCCGGTTTTAATTGGAATATTTGCGAAGTCTGCCGAATTGCCAATCATGGCATTGTTGGGCACCAGCGGCATTTCGTCTTCGATGTACACATTGCCCGACGGGCTGATGAAATTGCCCGCTTGAACTGCGGAAACCACATCTTCCGGCGTTAGGTCGTAAGAGCGCAACCGATCGGGGTCAACGCTGATGACAATCGCCCGCACATTGGTGCCGAAAGGCGAAGTAGCGACCGTGCCAGGCACATTGGATTGCACCAGGGCTCGAACTCGCATTTGGGCCAAATCACCCATCGTTCCCAGCGAAGCGGTTTTACTTTGCAACACGAGATAACCCACGGGCACGCTGCCGGCATCCATTTGCATAATCAGCGGCGGCAACACGTTGGGAGGCATCGTCGCTTGCGCGCGATTGGCCTGGCTGACTACCGAAGCCATCGCTTTGGCCATGTCGGTATCGGGATAGAACGACAGCTTGATGACCGCCACTTGCGAAATGCAGCGCGATTCAATCGATTTCACGCCGTCGACGTATTGAAAAGAAATCTCAAACTGATTGACCAGCAGCCCTTCCATTTGGCCGGGGTCCATGCCGCCATAATTGCAGAACACATAAATCTGCGGCATGTTGATAGGCGGAAAGATATCGATGCGCATGCGCGAGAGGGCCAGGCAGCCGCCCAGCACGATCGAAACAACAAGCATCACGGTCGTCACCGGATGCTTCATCGCAAAGACAATCAGCTTCACTCCCTGCTCCTTGCAGCAGCACGTTTCCCATTCCCACCGGTTTTCCTATTTTGGCGGCAGTTCAAAAATATACGACGAAGCATAGTTTTTGCGAATCCCGGGGCGCTGTAAGTTCAACGCTGCCAAGTGATTTCGTGTGCTTCGAAAGGCGATTTTTTGAGTGCCTGCCTATCGATTAATTCGAGTTGGCCGGGCGGGTAAGCAATGCCAGCATACGTTTAATACGACTGCATCAATGTTATGGCCCGAATTCCTCCGGTTAAAGGCCGGCAATGCCGATGATACGGGCTGCAAGGGAGGCGATTATTCGGGCTAAAAATCCGTGTCGACCTTTCAAAAACAATTGCTGTCGAGGGGGCTAATTCATGCGAGTTAGCTTCATACTCTTGGCGGCGATGTTGCTTTTCACCGCCCCAGCGGCGGTTCTATACGGCCAATCTCCGGAAACCGTTCCGCGAGGAAATCCTTCGTTCGGGTATGATCCGCGGCCAGAATACCAACAACGGCCTGCTTCGCCGGCCAGGCTGTGTCCCAGTTCGCTGGCGTGGCTCCAAGGTGAACCAGAGCCAGCGATTCCGAACCTCAGTGATGCCGGCGCTGCCCCAAACATTCCCGCAGCACAGCCGGAGCAAATCGACGCGGCTTTGCCGATTAATTTGGCCACGGCCATGCGCCTTTCCAGTGCGCGGCCTTTAGTCATTCAAGCCGCGATAGCAAGCGAGATGACTTCTTATGGTCGCGTCCAGCAAGCCCAAGTGTTGTGGTTGCCCGATTTAATTTTGGGGAGCGATTATCAACGCCACGATGGTGGCCAACAGCGCGCTGAGGGCGAAGTTTCGATCAACGACCGAAACCAGTTTTTAACCGGCGGCGGATTGAAAGCCATTTTTGCATTAGCGGACGCAATTTACGAGCCGCTTTCCGCAAAGCAACTTTACCGGGCCCGAAATTACGACGTGCAGGCCGCAAAAAACGATGCGCTGCTGGATATGACCGATGCGTATTTTCTGGTACAGCAATCGCGAGGAGTGTTGGCCGGCGACGAAGATGCCGTAGCGAAAGGGCGCGAGCTTCTAAAAACCGTGCAATCGCTGTCGCAAGGATTAGCTGCGCCAATTGAAGTTCAACGGGCTCAAACCACGTTGGCAGAATTGGAACAGCGGGCGACTACTGCCCGACAAGATTGGCGCATTAATAGCGCCAACTTAACCCGCGTGCTGCGATTGAATCCGGCGGCGGTTATCGTGCCGCTGGAACCGCCGCAATTGCAAGTGACGATAGTGTCGCCCGAAAAATCGGTCGATGAATTGATTCCCGAAGGCTTGCTCACGCGTCCGGAATTGGCATCGCAAAAGGCCGTGGTGCAAGCAACCATTGCGCGGTTAAAGCAGGAACGAATGCGGCCGCTAATTCCTAGCTTGGTGGTGCAGGGGTCGGCGAATCCGGGCGATACGCTAGGAGCCGGTTTTTATGAAGCCAATGTCACCGGTGCCAATCCGATTTCAACAGGCCGCAGCGATTGGGATTTTCAAGTCGTTTGGGAATTGCAAAACTTAGGCGCTGGAAATGCAGGCCTGGTTCACGAGCGGATGGGTGAAGAACGGCAGGCAATGGTGGAATTATTTCGCGTTCAGGATCGGGTGGCGGCGGAAATTGTCCAGGCCCAGGCGCAAGTCATCGCGGCCGCTGCGCGAATCAAGCAAGCAGAATATGGATTGGCCTCCGCCGAAGCCTCGTTCAAAGGCAATTTGAAAGGGCTCAGCGAAACGATTCAGGTCGGGCAACAGTTGGAACTCGTGATTCGTCCTCAGGAAGTGACCGCCGCGCTATTGCAATTGCAGCAAGCGTATAGCGATTACTATACCAGCATCAACGATTACAATCGCGCAGAATTCCGACTGTACCACGCCCTCGGTTTTCCCGCGCAGCAGATGACGTGCAATCCCGGCTGGGGCGATCCGCAACCGACCAATTGCCAGCGCCCGCCTGAAATGGGTTCGTCCGCCGTTGCGACAGTATATCGACCGACAGAGCATCGTTAAAAAGCGTGAATGGCACTTAACAGGCAATCGCTAAAATTTTAAATGCTTGAACAGTCAAGACGCGACGTGTCAAAAGTCAAAGCTAAACCGCGTACCCACCGAGTTTAGGTCCGCCTGCGATGTCGTTTTGATGGCGCTGCGGTTGGTGAAATCGTAGTTAAATTGCATTCGAGCTTGGGCATTCCAAGTCCAATTCACGCCCAGGCTAAAGCTATTGAGCTCGCCGCCGGTAATTCCGTTGTCGTTCAGATCAATGGTGTTATAGCGCGCCAATATCTGCCAGGCGCCCCAGCCATGGCAGCAATTACCATTTGTGTCGCGAACCCAAAACGCATTTTCATACGGCACAATTCTTTCAAAAGTTGCCCGCTTGCGGTCGTAAACTTCGTGCTCGCCGGTCAGCAAGTAGGCGCACTGAATGTAACCGCCCTGAAATAACGGCGTGCCATGATTTACACCGGCGACGGTTGCGTTGGGAATCGTCGTGCCCGCATATTCCGCGACTACGCTGAACGAGCCCATCACGCAGGCAAATTCGCCACAAAAGATGTTTTGCGAGATGGCGTCAATGGTGCCGGTATAGTTGGTGTCGATATAAATAGGATTCAAAATACCCGGCGGGCCGCTGCGAATATCGCCCCGCGTTCGCAACCGTACAAACCCTTCGTCGGTGCTTTGAACACTGCCGGACACTCCCAAGTGCATCATATAGGCGCCATTCGACGGTTCATCGTAAATCGGACACCACGTGAGTCGGCCGGTGCCGGCATAATCGTTGCCCAAGCTGAAGCCAAATTGATCGTCGTCGGCGCCAAACCAACCCAGCGAATACGTGCCTTTCAAATCCTGGCGCCAATTGATCATTTCAATCCCTGGCGCGTAGCCGCCGTTGAATGGACCGAATACAAAGTCCTGCAAATACGATCGTTCCATGAAAGGCAATTGCGAGTCGGTCATCATGTGTTCAAAGCCCATGGGCTCCTTGATATTGCCGAACCGCAAGTTGCCGATGTAAGGTATCTGGCCCCAGTTGATGTACATTTCGTCGAAGGCCGGGCTGGTGGTGGCCGGTGACTGCGCATTCGGACTGCCGGCGGGAGTGACCAGGTTCGCGAAGTCGACCTGCACGATCCAATCGAAAACTTCATACATGGTGCCGTCCATGCGGAGCCGTATGCGACGGAAATCGAGCGAATCTGGCTGTCGGCCAATGCCGCCGGCGGCTGCGGGCGCCTGAATCCCATGCGGATTGTCGAAATAATTCAGGTCGAACTGCAGCACTCCGCCCACGTGAAAGCGAAAATCTTTGTTGGGCGTTTCGAACTGCAAGCCCTTGGCCCAGGTAGCCGAGAAATGCAAATCGCTTCCCACTTCATAGCCAGGAGGTGCACTGCCGGCGGCTGCATCATTGGCGTCCAAACGCTTTTCCATCGCGGACATCCGGTCTTGCAATTGGAAAATCTGCGGACTATCGATTCCACCAGCTTGCATAATTCCTAGCTGGGGCGCCGACAATTCTTCGTTCGAGACAGATGGCAAAGCATGGACGCTATTTTGCATAGTGCCCAATTGATCTCGCAGTTGCCGCAATTCCTCGTCTTGTTGTTCCAGACGACGGTAAATGGCTTGCAGATCGACGTTCGATGATGCCACAGCGGAACCGGTAGGCGGCGCTGGCATAAAAATGGGACTCTCAGTTTGATGCGACAGAACGGTTGCAGGCGATGGTATGCTCTCATCTGCCCAAACTAAAAGCGATGACGAGAGCAAAAGGACGAACAAGACAGCCCCAGGCGCTTCCCGAATGCGATGGATCACGGCACAGGTTCCTTGCGATCTAGATGATGAGCGAAGCGCTCCAAATCACAGACCGCCTCTCGGTGTCGAGTCAGCCGTCCCACAAAGACATTACCACCCGTGCCATCGGCACAGGCGTTTTAATCGTTTTCGACGGTATTCGTGGCGCATTCGAGAACTTTCGCGCTAATCGGCACAGTTTGCCTGGGTAATGCAAAATGCCACATCGCAATTTGCCCGCCGATTTAAGCGGATTCAGATGCGCTGGAGAAAAACACACTCGTTTGCAGGCCTCCCCGCCAGCGGTGTTATCGCGCAATTAGCTTTATTTACCAGCGGTGGTGGACCAGCGGCCGAATACGGCGGTGATATAAATCGCGGACCACAGCCATTTGAGGTTCGGTAAGTGGCGGCAGAGCAGAGGCGGCGGCGTTGTCTTCCACCTGGGCCGGCCGCCGGGCACCGGGAATGATAGTCGAAACGGCGTCGAACATCAAAATCCAGCGCAACGCCATCTGTGCCAGGCTAGCGCCAGCCGGAACCAGCGCTCGTAGATGTTCCACCGCTTGCAGCCCGATATCGTAGTCGACGCCGGAAAAAGTTTCGCCTCGATCAAACATTTCTCCGTGGCGATTGAATTGCCGATGATCGTCCGGTTCAAAGTGTGAATTCCGCTGCAACTTGCCGGTCAACAATCCGCTGGCCAGCGGCACGCGCACAATTACAGCCACGTTTCGCCGCTTGGCTTCGGCAAAAAACAATTCCGCCGGCCGGTGACGGAACATGTTGAAAATAATCTGCACGCTTTGCACGCCCGGATATTCTATCGCTTTCAGCGCCTCTTCCACCCGTTCCACACTTACCCCGTAATGGCGAATTTTTCCCGCGGCGACGAGCCGATCGAGCGCCTCGAACACTTCCGGCCGGTAGTAAACATCGGTCGGCGGACAATGCAGTTGCACGAGGTCCAAAACGTTCGCTTCCAGATTCTTCAAGCTGCGTTCCACAAACTGCGCGAGATTTGTTTCGTTGTAACCCTCGGCTGTATGGGGATTGAGTCGCCGGCCCGCTTTCGTGGCCACGTAAAACGGCTCTTTGCGCTCGCGCCGCAGCCGGGCGATTAACCGTTCGCTACGGCCGTCGCCGTACACATCGGCCGTATCGATAAAATTCATGCCGACATCGAGCGCGCGGTGCAGCGCGGCCATCGATTCTTCCTCGCTTTGCTCCCCCCACGATCCGCCAATGGCCCACGCGCCGAAGCTGATTTCGGAAACGTTCCAACCGATGCTGCCGAAGGTGCGATATTTCATGGTTTTGAATTGTTTTGAATTCAGGAACTCTAAAAAACTCCCTCTCTCCTTGTGGGAGAGGGCCTGCGCTGAGTTCATCGAAGGGCCGGATGAGAGGTAAAAAGACGGATTTTGTTAGAGTTTTTAGGTGAGAGCCCGGGAGCGAATCGGATGCTTCTAATGTAACCGCCCAGCGAGGAATGCAAAGCCAGTATGCAATCGCCCCGTGAGGCCAACGGCCAGCATGAATGTGGGCCAACGACAAATTTGCACCTGGGCTAACGGCCCAACCTGTAATAGCCAGGGGCATCGCCCCTGGAACGGATGGCACATAATATCCACCAAGCCCCAACGGGGCGCTCTACCGTTCGCACCGGGTAGCCGTGTTAGCAGGTAATGGTCTGCGAAGAGCGCTCGATTGCAGAAATAATCTTCAGAAAATGCAGCCGCCTCAAAAACGCTACGGAGTTTATCGAACTGCTCTAATCCATCTCGCTGCGTCCAGGTGAAACGGCGAATCGTGCGCAATTCTCGCGTTTCAGGAGATTTTCGCGCGACGGCAACGCTAAGCGGCACAACCTGAATGCGCTGTACGCTAATGGGGCCGCGTTGTTCCCGTCGGCGCTTGTCGAGCAAGACAAATTCGATCGTCGAAAAGTCGGACGTAAGAATCAGCAGATGATCGACGTTTGATTTGCCCAGCACGCGGGCAAGATCATATCGGCTCTTGGCGGTTAGCGACCGAAGCTGGACGAAGACGACTCGCAGAAAGCCTTCGGCGTCTTCCGACAACAATTCGATTTGCTTGATCGCCGCTGCCGAATCACCGGTCAATCCGATCGCTTCCGCGGTCAATTCCTTCCGATTGGAGGTGTCGTAATCCCAATGTGGTTACGAACCCTGCCACCGCATCGAGCGAGGCGAGACCGGCAATCTCTTTTTGGCCGATATTGAGATCAGCGCTGTGCGGTTTCATTGGAGAAAGGGTTATCGAACCAGCGGGTGAACGGTGCAATCAGCCCGCTGCGGTGAACACCGTGCTGGCCGAAAACCCTCTATACTTACCGGGATTAAGAGCACCGTCCATTGGCCGCCGCGAGCGCCCGGAAACTACAATGGCCCGTCGTAAAGCAGCCTGAACAGCAGTTTATTCCCAGGCCGATTGAACAGATGAGTCGGCTGGCAGTGATTATCTTGCAATCAGTAACTATTGTCATTTTCGCCGTCCTGCTGTCGACCGGTGCAACGACTGCACGACGCGCCGTCGTTCCAGTCGATCACGTAATCAGGCTGACCATGTTGTCCTGGCGCAAACTCCTGATTCTCAAGCCATAAGACAAACTCATCTACAAATGGCGCATTCGAGTTGCTGCGATGCCCCTGAGTCTGATAGCAAATCTCCCAAAGAGCTTCTGGCAGCGAAATGGCGCTGCGGCCGAAGTAGTAAAAGTGTCGGGAAATGAGTGCATTTTTTCCGCTCAAATCCGTGTCTACGTTTTGCGGCCCGTGTACCGAGCGCCTTTGCCGTGGCGGTTCGCGCGAATAATCGTAAATGCAGTCGCCCAGGCGCTCATTAAGATCATCACTTTGAAGGTTTGGAATACGATGCGGCCACTCTTCAATTGCCCGCATGTCGTAATCCTCCAAGGTCAGGACATCGTCAACTCGCATGGCATAGACAAGGCGGCGGCTTAAGTCGCTACTAGGCGCTCTTTTGGAGCAAAGTCCAGCGACCCAATCGCCACGCTCCGCAACTCTACGGATTCCAGGTTTGCAGATCGTCAGAGTACACATTCCATGAAATGGATTTGGAGCGGCTCCGTCGTCAACAGGAATCGTGTACGTGAAAAGGCGTGTCATATTACCAGTAATCTAGTCGCCTCTAAGAGTGCCGATCAGGTGTCGTAAAATCAAACTGCCGAAATTACGCGATCCAATTTGCACTTTGGGAATTCAGAAAACCTGATCGCCCGTCGTTGTTGAAAACCCGATTTTGGGAACTTACTTTGGCGATTTCTTGGCATAAGTCGTTATTTTTTGGAAAAATCCACTACCTGTAAAAAAGAATTCTGCGCATGAAAAACCCCTTGCTGTGCAAGGGGTTAGTGGAGCGGAAGGGAGTTGAACCCTCGACCTTCGCATTGCGAACGCGACGCTCTCCCAACTGAGCTACCGCCCCGAAAACTTTTTTTCTTGCTGTGCGGTGAGGCGCCTGACCGGGGGCCAATTCGTTCCTGCCGCAAGTCGCGCTATCTCCCATCGCTAGCAGCTAAGCATTGTAAAGTGGCGCGCAGACCAAGTCCAGCGCCAGCATTGCCAGCGAACCGCCGCAGTTTGCGCGGCTGCTTCCCGATTTTCCCTCGCCCGTTGTTAAAGCGAACAATTAAACAATTGCCGTCATCGCCGTCGATAGTACTAAACCCGGTGTCTGTAACGGGCCGATATGAAACACAGCTAGTTCTATCCATTTTCTTCGCTTTGCCGCCGGCCGGCAAATAACTTGATCTTAAATTATGCACGCAGCGTTATTGTCATTGGTGTTGATGTCCGTTTCTTGCGGCGACACGCCGCCGCGCGAAGTTGTTCAAGCGGTGCCGGTCGAATGCGTCAGCTCCATCGCGCCGCAGTGCAATATCAGCGTTTCGTATCCGGTTCCTGCGCCCGTGTACGGCTGTCCGGGCTGTGGTTGCGGCGGCAATTGTGCTGTTCCGCCGGCCTATCGGTGCTGTCCGAATAATGCACCACCCCTGGCCAGCACTCAGCCAGCGTGTGAGACGAATTACCGTCCGGCGTGTTATTTCTATCACCGCATGTTTTTGCATCCGGCGGATTACACGCAACCGTATCCTTATCGCGAACAGTTTCCGTATGCCGGCATTGATCCTCGCTGTCAATGTGTGGTGCCGCCCATTGGATGGTAAACGGCGCGATATCGAATGCTGCGCTGCCTGCCAGCAGCGCCCTGCTTCTCAAACAGCACGCTGAAGAATCGGCAATTCCGTTATTTTTTTCGCAGGTTACTCGGTATTCAGCGGTGCGAAAAAAACTTTTTCGCGCGCTTGCTTGACAAAAACTGCGCCGTTCCCAAAATAAGCCGCGTGGGGCCTGACTTGTGGAATCAGCGCGTCGAAACGCACCAGGCGGCTGGAGTTTTACGGTTTGCCCGCCGAATGACCTGGCAGTTTCGACCGAAATGAAATGAATATTGGCAGTTTTCGTGACCGCTTTTAGTGTACAGCAAGTCACGGAAATTGTGGCGTACCGCGGCGATTGCCTATGCCGATCGTGTTTGTGGCGTAGGGGTTAAGCGGTCGTGTTGCGCTGATGTTCTGACAGGTCAGGCTGGTCCCACGCTCGGGCAATTATCCTTCCCAACCAAAATTTGGGGGGCGCGAACCGAGGGATCGACCGTCGACGACCTCTGGTCGGGGCCAAGGATGTCCCCCCCAACTATTTTTAGCAGCCGAAACCACAAAGCGCGATTCTCAGATATACCCTGACGCGGAAAAATTGCACGGTTAACCGCTGTTCTCAGAATTGCTTTGAGCTGCGCCCGGTGTACAACCTAGGGGAACTAGGGATTGATTCCGCGGTTGCCTGGTTTCCAGAGTTCGGCTTACAGATTGGGGTTGGTTTCTCACTATGGCCTCTGCCCTGATCGGTTTGGGTTCCAATCTAGGCGATCGGCGACAATTACTCGGCCGCGCCGTGCAAATGTTGCGAACTACACCGTGCGTATCGGAATTGCGGCATAGCGCCTGGCATGCCACGCATGCCATTGGCGGGCCGCCGGGTCAACCGGAATTTCTGAATGGCGCGGCCGTGATGGAAACTTCACTGCCGTCAGAGTTATTGTTGGCGCGGCTGCTGGAAATAGAACAAACTCTGGGGCGCGTGCGTGCCGAGCTTTCTGGCCCGCGGACCATCGATCTTGATTTGTTGCTGTATGACGATGTCGTGCAGCACACGCCGGGTTTGCAATTGCCTCATCCGCGAATGGCCTTTCGCCGCTTTGTGCTTCAGCCGGCCAGCGAAGTGGCCAGCGAAATGCGGCACCCAATCATTGGCTGGACGGTTGCTCAATTGCTGAAACATGTGCAATTTGCCCAGCCGTATGTGGCGATCAGCGGCTCCGTGCATCAGGCCACGCGGCAACTAGCGCATGCTGTGGCAGCGAAAGTTGGCTGGAAGCTTGTGGACTTTGCCGAAGGCGACGACGCTTCACCATTCGGTGGTTTGGCTAGTCTGGGATTATCACAAACGATAGAATTCCTTCGCCAGCAGGCAACGCTGCTCGATCGTAAGCGGTGGCTTGGCTCCCGCCAACCAGGCGCGATCACCCCGTTTTGGATCGAAGATTTACTGGCCATTGGCGACGCGTTATGGCCCGGTGCAATGACCGATGCGTGGCAATCGTTGGTTGCGTCCATTGTGCCGCCCAAATTATTAGTGGTATACGAAGCGACTTCGCAGCAGTTCCACGAGAGCCAAACTTCGGAGCAAAAGCAGTCGAGTAGCGTGGCCGTAGCACTGTGGCATCGATTGAACGAAGCTCGGCGTGCCCGAGCCGGCCGTCCCGGGCTGGGCCCCGTATTGTGGCTGGAAGGCGGAAGTTTAGCGCATGCGGAGGCTGAATTGACCGCGGCGATTCAAGCAATGGCGTAGGCAGTAATTATTTCATGGTTCAAGCAACTCCAAATCGGACTCGCACGCCTGTTGCCACCACGGTGCACGAAACGCATCGGTTGGTCCGTGCACAACAGCAGGCCGGCAAGCACGTGGGGCTGGTGCCGACGATGGGCGCGTTGCATGCAGGACATCTCAGTTTGGTGCAACGCAGCCTCAACGAGTGCGATTACACGGTGGTCTCGATTTTCGTTAATCCCAAGCAATTTTCGCCCACGGAAGATTTCACGCAGTATCCGCGAAACTTGGAAGCCGATTTGGCCCAATTGTCCGCCTTGGGTGTCCCATTGGTTTTTGCGCCCGAACCCGGCGAAATGTACCCACCCGGCTTTGGCACTTCGATTGATGTCAGCGGCCTGACCGATTTGTGGGAAGGCGCGTTGCGGCCAGGGCATTTCCGCGGCGTGGCTACCGTCGTGATGAAGTTGTTTCAAATTGCGCCGGCCGATCGGGCCTACTTCGGCCGCAAAGATTATCAGCAGGCGCTGGCCGTGCGGCGGATGGCCGCCGATTTGAATTTGCCGATCGAAATCGTTGTTTGCCCAACCATTCGGGATGCAGATGGCCTGGCTCTGAGCTCTCGAAACGTGTATTTAACCCCCGACCAGCGAAAGCATGCGCTGGCGCTGCCGCGCAGTCTTCGATTGGCGCGAGAAATGTTTGACGCCGGCGAGCGCGATGCGGTGAAAATTCGCGATTTCCTACGACGCTCAATTACCGCCGCAGCAGGCGTGCAATTGGATTATGCGACCATTGCCGATCCGGAAACATTTGCAGAACTGTCGCACATTAAAAATTCTGCCGTCGCGCTGGTTGCCGCGCGAGTGGGCAAAACCAGATTAATTGACAACGAATTGCTTGGTTTTTCCGAAGCAGATTTGAACCGCACAAACGCTAAGGCGCACTGAGGCATGCGAACCATCCTGTTTCACATTCCAAATACGGTGGGCGGCGTGCCGCTGTTGGGGTTTGGAATTCTGCTGGCGGTTTGGGCATTGATTTGCGCAGCACGTGTCGGTTGGCTTGTCTTTCGCCACGGATGGAGTAGCGCCGTGTGGAACGAGTTGCCCATCATGTTGGTGCTGGGGGCGGTCCTGGCGTGGGTGCTGCCGGCGCTATCGGATGATGCCGGGTTGCCGGTCCGTGGCTACGGGGTCATGGTTTTTCTGGGCGTAGTAGCCGGCGTGGCGCTGGCCGTGTACCGTGCCAAACGGGAAGGCTTCGATCCCGAACTCGTTTATTCGCTCGCACTGTGGATGTGCATTTCTGCGATCCTGGGTGCGAGGTTGTTTTACGTGATCGAGTATTGGGATACCCAATTTCAAAAAGACACATTGCGGGCGACGATTATCGCCGTCGTCAATTACACACAAGGCGGGTTGGTGGTATACGGAGCATTTGCCGGCGGATGCGTGGCCGCTGGGCTGTTCTTTGCCCGGTACAAGTTGCCGATGCTGAAATTTGCCGACATCATTGCCCCCAGTTTGACTCTTGGCCTGGCATTGGGGCGCATCGGATGTTTCCTAAACGGCTGCTGTTACGGCGGAATGTGCGATCGTCCCTGGGGGGTAACTTTTCCAATCGGCTCGCCGGCGTACATGAACCAGGCTGACCGCGGACAGCTGGTTCTGGACGGAATTCACTTTGAACCGAATCCGTTTGCACCGGCAGTAATCGAATCGCTCGATGAAAGCTCCCCGGTGGCACAGGCCGGGCTACATGCGGGCGATCGTTTGACGGGCATTTACGTCGAACCGCCGGCTCCCAAACGGCCGCAGGAATACTCAGGGAACGAAACAACGGCGCTTTCGGTGGCTGAAGCGCAGGAGGCACTGGCGAATATTCAACAGCCTGGAACGAAAGTTACGTTCCACGCCATCGATGCCGCCGGCAAACCGAAATCGCAGGTTTGGACATTGACCACGCCGCCGCCGCTGCCGCCGCGCAGCCTGCCGGTGCATCCCACGCAGTTGTACAGCGCGTTGGGAGCCCTGTTGCTCACGCTATTTTTGCTGGCCTGGTATCCGTTTCGCCGACATGCGGGCGAAGTCACGGCGCTGATGATCACCATTTACCCGTTGATGCGGATCCTGGAAGAAGCCATTCGCACCGACGAACCCTTCGTGGGCCTCACGCATATGACCATCTCACAAATCGCCAGCGTGCTGCTGATGGCGGCTGCCGTTACACTGTGGATTTTCGTGGTGCGGAATCCAAAATATCGATTCTCATCCCGATGAGCCGTTTTGCCACCAAGATTCCGATCATCCATCGAGTGAATGTTCATTGGACCGAGGCAATATCTGAATGCTGTCGACTCGACGCACCGATCCTTACATATCGCCGTTTACCCAGAAAATAACACGCTAACGAAAGCACTCCAGTATTGAACCAAATTAACCATACCAGCAAGTTTGGATGCATCCAAGGCGTCTGCGTATAACCCAAAGCGTCGGCGTGCCAGCCATAGATAAAAACCACAACGACGCAGCCAAGGAGTTTCATCGAACCGAGAAGTGCGAGCGAGAATATCACCGCCGCAAACGGATTGCAGGTAAGAAGTGTCAAGTAAGGCACAACACAAAGGGATGGAATCAATGCTAAAAAAGCAAGGAAGACTGCTACAAAGTCGCTGGAACTGTTCAAGAGTAATGACAAAAGTGAAAAGCAAATAAAGACGGCAAAGACGACGCTTGAAATGGCAGCCATTTTTATGTGCCACCCAAGAGACGTTCGCTCTTGCCTTTCTAAAGACGCAGACATTAACTCGCGCCGAAACGCAAAAGCAACGAGGCTGCAACAAGATACCAAGAACAGCCAAATTGCCACTCGTCGTCCGTCAGCAGTTGGCCAGAAGAAAATTACAGGCAGCGGCAACAGTACACAAACGGAGCTAGCCGGCGCCAGGTATAACAATTCTTGCTTCAGTTCAGCTTTCACTGTTGTGGGCTAGGTTGGAGTTTCACGCTGTGGATTTTCGTCATCCGCAGCCCGCGGTTGAAATATGCGGCCGTTGCCTGAAAACACCACGGCCCAGCTCAATGCCTTGGATCCCCGCCCAAGGTTTTTGAAAGCTGCTCTAGTTCTTCTTTGCTGAAGTTGCCGGTGAGCTGCATCTTATCCGAAATTTTGGATTGAATCCTCGGCGCAACCAGCACTTTGCCGTCAACTAAAACTGCCAATCTTTTTAAGAGGTTGGCGGCCGTTAGGGCTTCCATTTTTTCCCCTCCCGCCTCGGTCAACGTAATGGAAATCCCTTCTGTTCCATTTTCGTTTGGCATGAGTTGGATCGACGCTATGTCGTCTTTGCTCAATTCCGCCTGGAGATGCAAATAAACTTTTTCCGTTCCGCCGGGCAGCGCGGCTTCCGTTAGTCCTTCTCCTGGTTCGGCTTCCGCCAAACGAAATTCCAGCTTTGGCCGATCGATTTTCGAACCACTTCCAGGCGGAACCGGCGTGGACTGCGGATTAACCGGCTTCAAATCCGGCGTTAGCCGCTTCTGTTCTTGCGGGGCCGATAGTCTTCCTCCATCTAATGGCTCACCGCCGCTAATGGTAAATGCCGCTCGAACCCATTTCGGATCGGCTTCGTTGGACATAATTTGCACATGCCCGTCGGCAAAGACCGCCGCGTAAATATTGTTGGAACCTGTAGCGTCCGCCAAATGTCCGCCAAATTTCGGCAGCGGTTTGGTGGAATCGGCGTCGATTTCAATATCCTCCGGCTTGGTCCAGGGAATATCGCGCTTGGCTTCGACCAGCGCAATCGTCACTGCCGTGCCGTCTGTGATGTCTTCAAGGCGTGTTCCGGTTTCACTTCCGCCAATCATTCCCTTGCCGGTCGGCATAAAATAGCAAGCGTCGGTGCTTCCTTCCGGTTCATGCGGATCGCGCAATACGGCCGGCATTTTCGCCAACAATGCTTTGTTGTGTTCGCTATCCCACGGTTCGTCGAAGTGATATTCCTTATAAACGGTGTTCGCTTCGACCGTATTCAACAGCGGAAGTACCTCCACGCGCCAGCTATGTTTTGTTTTGCCGTCTGGCCCAACGATAGCCGCAGGGGGAAAGTGATTGTGCTTGTCGGCATACTCAAACATCGCCAGCCCCAACTGTTTCATATTGGTCATGGTTTGCTGTCGCATGGCCGCCTCTTTCGCGGCCGCCATCGCCGGCATTAAAAATCCGGCGACCAGTGCCGGCCCCAGCTCCACATTTGCCGAAACTTGTGCCACGCTGCCGGCTGCGTTAATCTTGCAATCGCTCAGCGCTTTGGTGAGTAAGTCGAACAACCCATTGATCTGGGCCGCTTGTTCCTTGTCGGCCGTCTGTCCTTCCGTTTGCCGCCAGGCTTGTATTTTCATCTGGATCATATTCAAAACGATGGTCCGCGCCACTTCCAGTGTTTTGGCAACCTGCTGGGCGCCGTCGGCCGAATCACATTCGAGTAGTGCGTGGAAGCCGACGCCGTTGGTCCCCGGCGGTTCGGCGCCGACAAACCCCCGTCCCACCTTCACATGCTCCATGAGCGGCAAAAACATCGCCGCCGACAGGGCGTCCAATTCCGTGATCGGCTTCATAATCGATATTTCCGCCCGAATCGCCAACGTACTGGCTGGAAACTCAGGAAACGCGCTAGCGTCCATCAATTTTTCGCCGCCGCGAATGAACGTTTGAATTTGCTTTTCGCTGCCGGCAACAATTGTTCGGTTGTCGACCGGGTACACGCATGGCCCAAAATCTGCGCTATCTTTCAGCACGTAATACTCGTGATCGCCCTGGTGTTGGATTTCCATATCGCCTGGATTCTTACGCCGCAGCGTTTCCTTCCAGTCGATGGGCTTTTCGGTTTGAATGACAATCCTGTCAGGCTCTTGTGTGGAGTGCATCCAAATGAGCTCAACGTCGGCAATGTCGGTGAGCTTGAATCCGTTTTTGCCTTCGAATTCCTTGTCCAGCATGTCCACAATCGGTTTTGCCGCCGATGCAGTCTTCGCCAATTCATGCGGATTAATACCGACGACCAGTTTTGCTTCCGACGGCACAAACCGGAAGCTCCGCAACACCGCTGGCTGCGGCTGCGAAACATCCCAAGCTCGCTCGGCGTCTTTTTTGGTTTCGGATTGCTTGGCATCGTCGGCCGGCGCAGCCATGGCCACCTGAGTGAATGAATCTCTCGGTCCACGAAGGCCTGCCACGCCTAGCGCAATGGCCGCCATACATGCTGCCAGAATCCAACGGCCTGTTCTGCCCAGCGATGTTTCCGTTCTTTGACCCTTGCGTTTGAGCCACGCCACGCGCTTGATGAGCATGCTGGTGCCCGGCAGAAATGCACGCGCAGCCCAGGGGACCGGCTGTTCATCGGCCCGCAGGGCCATTTGTGCCAGCGTGGCGAGATAAGCTTGTCGATTTTCCGTCACGGCGGCGGCTTGCCCATCGGCGGCCAATTCTTGCTGCACCCGCAATTGGCGGCTAAGCCACAGCACCAGCGGCTGATAAAAATGGATCGCCGACACCAACTGCGCCAACAAAGCGGTGAAATAATCGCGCCGGGCGACGTGTGCCAATTCGTGAGCCAGGACCACCCGCCGCTCTGTTTCGGTCCAGCCAGACCAATCGGCAGGCAACAGCAACATGGGACGCCGCCAGCCAATCGTGGCCGCGGAGCGCAACCATTCGGTGTGACGCAGTTCCACCGTCGGCGCATTCAACCGCTGCGAAAGTTCTCGCAGTGTCGATTCCAGTGCCGGATTGTCAATCGGCTGCGAGCGGTGGCGCAATCGATGAACAGCCCACATTCCGGCGGCCAGCCGAGCCAAACTCAAGCTCACGCCGGTTGCCAATACCCATAGCATCGCGATTTGCCAGATAGGCGCTGCGGATTTCTCTCCGTTGGCGAAATTGCTCGTAGGTTGCAGCCATTCGACCGCCTTCAGCCACCAGTTCGATACCGTCGAAAGTACCGAGCCGTGCGTTGCATTGGCGCTATCGGCCGCTGAAATGATCGCATCCGAGGATTGATTTTGAATCGTGGACGGAGCAAGCCCAGCATTTGCCTGCGTTGCCGAAATTCGGCTGTCCGATGTGCCGATCCACTGTGGCCACGGACTGGCCAAACAGAAGACGAGTGGCAAGGTGAGCGCTAACACCGTGGCCGCGCAAGCGACCGCAGCGCTGGGCCCACGGCGGCGTAACAGCACAAACGCCGCACCGCCAACCAGCGAAAACAACAGCACTTGCACTGCCATCCACAAAATTGCCGAGGTTAAAGCGTTCATGACGTTTGCTCCTTCAAGAGTTCTTGCAAAGTGGCCCGCTCTTTGGCCGTTAATTTTTTCTGTTTGAGTAGTTGCACCAACAACTGTTCCCTCGAGCCTTGGAACACGCGCTCCACGACATCGGCCAGCATTCGCCCGGAAACTTCGTCCTGCGAGCGTGTGGGACGAAAAAGAAACGGCCGCTCGCTGCCCGGTAGTTGCCTCAAGCATTCCTTATCCACCAAAATTCGGATCAGCGTGGCGATGGTGGTATAAGCCCGGTCCAGTCCAGCGGCCGCCAACTTCTCGCGGGCTTCCACGGCGTTCAGCTCGCCGTGCTTCCAAAACATTTGCATGACTTCCAATTCACGTTCGGTTAATTCCTTGGCACGGGGACGAGCCATTTTGAACTTCTCCTATATGGCAGAACCGCAGCAAAATTCGCTTGAAAATCCGATCTTTGTGATCACAGACTATATTTGGTTATTTAGATTTGGTTTTATAGTAGCACGGTCTTTACTGCTTTGCAAGCGATTTTTCAAAAAATTTGGGGGGCCAGTTTGATTTTTCAGGGTGGTTGGGGTCGAACGAAGTGAGCCCCCAGTCGCAGAAATTCTGGGGGCTCGGCGGTACTCGATCCCGGCCACCCAAATTGTTTTCATCAAACTGGCCCACTACCAAAAATTTAAACACGTTCCCCAATGGCGGCGAGCGAAAAAAACTTTCGAGTTTTAGGCCATGGGTTTGTTATGCTGGATGGCTACGACAGTTGACCTGAATCATCCGAAAGCGATCCTGAATTATCAAAAACCCGCCGGCAAGCGTTGAGCGACGTAACAGAAGAAGTGAAATGCTCCAAAACATCCAAGAAACAAAATTGTGGCCTAGAAGCGGGCGATGGCTGCCATGGTTCCAATCAAAAACAGTTGTTGTAGGAAAGCGGCCATGCAGGGAGCTCAACCCCACTTGTGGCTTCATAATTTCCCTTTGGGATTTTCAAGGAAACCGCCTCGGCATACGAAAATGCCTTGTTTTCACGAGCCGATTTTTTGCCGTGGCCCAATTCAAGAGGAAATTAAGAGGAAAATAAGTGGCCCAATTTTGATCGAAATGGCGAATTGCCGGAGAATATCAGTGAATCGCCCAATAATCTGCCGGGAAAATTCAACCTAACCGCATGCCATTGCAGAATTTAGAATTTCCCTTGCAGATTTTCAGAAAAGTTAACCTCCCTCGGACTGATATGCCATTTTCGGAACTTTATTTGGTGGTGCACGTCTAATACTTGGAGTTACGGTGAACGACGACCTGCAACTCATTGACGAAGCACTATGTGGGAACTCGTCGGCCTTTGGACGCCTGGTAACGCGTTACCAGGACCGGCTGTACAACACGCTGGTCCACGTGACAGGATCGGCGGAAGAGGCGCGCGACGTGTGCCAGGACGCCTTTGTTCAGGCATTCGTCAAATTGCGCTCGTTCCAGCGGTCCAGCGCGTTTTACACGTGGCTGTACCGAATTGCACTGAACATGGCCGCCAGCCGCCGGAGACGAAAGAAACCGACCCTCTCGGTTGACGAACATCGCGAAGCAACCGGCTACGAACCGGTCGGGCGCGAAGGCCGACCCTCGGAGCCGCTGGAGCAGCAAGAACGGGTGGCTCGAGTTCAAGAGGCGCTGGCTGCCTTGGATGACGACTTTCGCACGGTGTTGGTGCTGCGCGAAATCGACGGCCATCCCTACGAAACAATTGCCGAAATGCTCGAGCTGCCGCTGGGCACCGTCCGCAGCCGGTTGCATCGGGCTCGGATGGAATTGCGCGAATTATTGAAGGGCGTATTGGTGACGGAGTGACAAAGTTGGAATTCAATTTTGAATAACTTTCGATGGACCATTCGGAAAACGACATTTTGATTAGCGCTTACCTTGACGGCGAACTGACCGGCGAGGAACGCACCCGTGTTGAGCAATTGCTCGCCAGCAGTGGGGAAGCACGGCAATTGCTCGATGAGTTGCGGGCTTTGCGCGCCGGCTTGCAGGATTTGCCGCAGCATCGATTGGAGTTGGATTTTGCCCAGCATGTGCTGCAGCGAGCTGAACGAGAAATGGCCGATCGTCAAATAGCCTCCACGGAAGCGGTTGCAGGGTTGGCCACGCCGCAAATAACGATTCCCAAGGCTCAACCGTCAACATCTCAATCCTCAATGTCGCAGCCATCGCCGCTGCTTCCGCGCCGCTTGCCGATTAATCGCCGAGGCATTATTTGGTCGGCTGTGGCTGTGGCCGCGGCGGTTGTGGTGATGGTGGCGAATCGGCAGGCCGAGCAAAATCGTGGCGCTGCTGAGCCGGCTGCGGAACCGAGACTGGCAGTTTCACATTCTGCATCTCAGCCGATCGGACAATCCGAAGAGATGCCTGCGTTGACCGCACCGGCCGCTGCGCAGCCCTCTGTAGACCAAATCGCCGCCGATCGTAATCCCGCAGAGTTCTCGGGCGGGAGTCTAAGTGGCGCAATTGGCGATCGTCTTTCTTTGAAAGGCAATAATTTGGATGGCAATAAGCTAAACGCCCCATCGAATTCTGCATCGGCGGTGGCCCCATTAAGTACGCCATTGGCCGAGGCGGAGCACGATTTTGCCAAGACGCCCGCCGATACAATTGCACCGCTGGGCGCTACGCACCAGTTGCGCCGCGCGCCTAACAATTTGGTGATTGTGAACGTGTCGTTGATGCCCAGTGCAGTCCGAAACGGTGAGTTCGAGCAACTCTTGGCCAAAAATCACATTCGGCTGGAGCCCGCCGATCAAACGTTCAATTCTTACTTAAACGCCTCAGAGCTTAAGCACCTGAAAAAGTTGAAAGCCGGCGATGCCACACCCGCTGAAACCTCGCGTGAGCTAAATGCTGGTACCGTTGCCAATTCTACTTCCGCGGCCACTATGCCTGGTGCAACAGCCACTGTGCCGGGCGTTGCGGCTGCTCGGCCGGCGCCTTATTCGATCGGCACCGCATCGCCAACTAGCCGCGCGGATGTCGCACGGAAGGGAAATTTGAGCGAACGGGCGAAGAATCGGGATGAATTGAAGCTTGATAACTTTTCATTCGATTCGGATGCCGAAACCGATTTGAGCGACACAAAATTAGTTGATGCCGTATATGTGGTGGCTTCGCCGGAGCAAATCCAACGAATGTTGGCCGGATTGCAGCAGGCGCCGGCGCTGTTTTCTGCGGTTGGCGTGAGCGTCGCTTCGCCGGGAAATTTGGAATCAACCATCAACGATAAGGAGACGGGTGATCTGCATTTGTCGGGCCGAGATGAAGCCGCGCCGCCAGGCACGACCGATCTTGCCGCGGCGAAGAAGACCGAAGCACAAAACCCAGCCGTGCAAAGCATGCAGGATCAAAGCCGATCGAGCGCGAATCAACCCGCCAATTCCGACGACTTCCGGAAAGGTTTGGAGCAGGAAAATCTAGCGCAATCGGAGCGATTCGGCGCCGCGAAACCGCAGCAACAGCAAAGCTCGCAATCGCCGACGACGCCGCAGCTGGGTTTGCAATTAAAAGCAGAGCAGCCGCCCACTGGCGAACATCGTTCGGTCGGAGGAGAGCGATCGCGTCGCTTTGCCGCTTCATCTCCTACAGAAAGCTATGCCGTGAGGCTGATGTTACCGCTCAGCAGCGACGAGAAATTATCGACCGTTACGCGCCAGCCTGTAGTCAAAGAAGGCGTCGGCAGCAGCAACGGTCACGCCAACGCAGGCGCACCCGGATATGGTGGTACATTTGGCGGCATCAGCGGAATGGGTGGCATCGGCGGCGGTGGAGCGGTCGATGGAAGAGAAGGCGCCGCCGACAAATTGGATTACGGAGGTCGTGGCGTACTGTCGGAAAATAAAAACAAGCTTTCCACGAATACGTCTCAGTCCGTTCCTACCGATACACCTGTTAACTCGCCGGTTGGTTCCCCGCCGGCTGCCTCGTTAGCTTCTGAGCCGCCTATGACGGCCACGGCATCCGTGCCGCCTGCCTTCCCGCAACGTGTTTTGTTTGTTTTCAGGGTCACGGGCTCACCACCGGAGGCGAAGCCAACTGCGCCCGCGCCGGCTGAAAAATAGTGCCGAGTAATGCTCAGTATTTACCGCCTGCTGGAAACGCCCCGCGGCCGCTGTTAGCATTAGTGCCGTAGGCCAGAGGAGATGTTTGGCGGCTCGCATCCGTGAGAGTTGCCGACGATGCGGCAAGCGGCGACAATCCGGAAACAATTCAAAATCTACTGGGAGCATTCGTCATGCATTTGTGCCAATACAAAGTGCGAGCTTTGAGCAGTCTCGTTGGATTGATTCTGGCCGGTGGAATTGCCATGCAATCCTCGGCTGCGGAATTCACGGTCGATAAGACCGCCGACGGCGTAACTGTAAATCTCGACGGCAAGTTGTTCACAAAATACGAAATTCAATCGGGGAAAAAGCCCATCTTGTGGCCGATTATTGGTCCCACGGGCAAGCCAATGACCCGGCCTTGGCCCATGGACACCGCCGCAGTCGATGCCGAAAAGACGGCCAAAGGGGGCAAGCTTCCAAAAGGCGACATCCTTTCCGACGACCATTCGTGGCACCGCTCGCTGTGGTTCAGCTACCAAAGCGTGAACGGCAACAATTTATGGGAAGAACATGCCAACCCGCCGACGGGTTCCACCAAGCACAAGGAGTTTGTGCAAGTTTCCGGCGGACCAACCGCGAAAATTGTGACCCGTAACGATTGGCTCGATCCCAACGGAAAAAAATTGTTGGAAGACGAGCGCACAATTACGTGCATGACCGATGGCGATAATCGGATCATCGATTTCGACATCACGCTAAAGGCTACCGAAGGTGACGTGGTGTTTGGCGATGAGAAGGATGGCGTGTTTGGATTGCGCGTGCCTGACACCATGCGTGTCGACGCCAAGCAGGGAGGGAGTTTTGTCAACAACGAGGGAAAAGTCGGCGAAGACGAGAATCCTGATGACTTTCCCAAGGGCGCAACTGGCGACCCCAAGTGCAAGCGAGCCGTATGGGGTAATCGGGCGTCGTGGGTTGATTATCACGGGCCTGTCGAAGGAGAAAAACTTGGAATTGCTATTCTGGAACATCCCACCAGCTTTGGTTACCCAACCCGCTGGCACACGCGCGATTACGGCCTGTTTGCAGCCAATGTGTTTGGCCAACACGTATTCGATGAGATGCTTCCTAAGGCCAGCACAACACTCAAAGCCGGCGACACCATGAAATTTTATTTTCGTGTAATTTTTCACAAGGGAGACGAAAAAGAAGGTCACATCGCTGAAGCCTTTGCGAAATATGCAGCCGAAAAACCGTGAGCCGAAATAAGTTGCGCGAATTCATTTTTGCGATTGCGTCTCGAGACCGCCAAAGACGTTTCTGGCTTTTCTACAAACTCGAGTGCTAGCTGCGAAGTAACATTGGCCAAATTGCCGATAGCTTAATCTATCGGTAGTTGCCCTCGCTTATCCAATCCGCACAGTAGCCCATATTTATCTACTGTTGTGCACATACAGGAGACAACGCATCCAATGTTGACAAACATGGAGCGACTGCAAAACCTGGATACATTACGAAACTATGTCAATCGAATCTTATGCCAGCACGATCAGCTTGAGGTGGACGCGTTCCGAATGACTGAACGGATTTTGTTGCGGGGTAGCAAACCGTGTGGGGTTTTCTTTTGCTTGCACGGCCCTCGAGCGGTAAAAGTGACGGCAATTTGGGAAACGGAGCGCAACACGATTCTGTTTTACAATTCGACAGGGGAGCGGTTTCACCGAACGCGATTAACTAGTGCTCCGGCTTTGCTCCCCTGCGCGGCATAAATGGTCTTTCGCCAAGACGAACTTCAATATCGAACGCAATTTCGTCCTTGACGGAACGCGCGCGTTACTGTACAAAAGTTCATAAACAAAGAATTCACGGAGGGTAAGGATATGTTGGTATTGTCTCGAAAACAAAGCGAGCGGATTCGTTTGGGAAAAGACATTATAGTCACCGTGGTGCGCGTGGCGGGCGATAAAGTCCGATTGGGAATTGACGCCCCGGCCGATATGGTCGTACTTCGTGATGAGTTAGATACACGAGCCGTGCCTAGCCGCCCGACCGAGTCATCTGGCTCGAATGTAGCCCTCACCTAGCTTGCGAAATAGTACGTGCTAGCAGGTTAATGACGGGCTTGATCCGCATTGACTGTTCGCAGGCTGATTTCTACTATCTCTCCACTGGAATCAGCTATTTCTAAGGAGAAATGGCGGATTTCATTTTTTTGCAGGGGTGTCTTTACCCTACGGATGCGCGCTTCCTGTGCCAAAAAGAATCCGAATAAGCTTGATTTTCGGAATGGTCGCGGCATTTTTCTTGGCGACATTGATCGCGGCCGCATATTGGGCCTGTCAGCAATCACCAGCCTTCTACGATCAATCGTTGGTTCGCGATCAGTATGCAGTGAAGGAAGCAAGCGATGCGTTACTGAGAGAAGCGGCGCATCTGGCCAGCAATCTTCGTCGGCCGGGACAATGGCATGCGTTATTTACGGCTGATCAAATCAACGGCTGGCTGGCTTACGATGTACTGCAAAATCATCCGCATTTATTTCCGCCAAGCGTTAAAGATCCCCGCGTATCGATTGAAAATAATCGGGCGCAAATTGCGTTTCTCTGGCGCAAGTTTGGATGGACGGCGGTCGTTTCACTGGAAACAGAAGTTTATCTGCGCGAAACGAATGTGGTTGCTATTCGCATTTGCAAAGCTAGGGCCGGGCTTTTGCCCCTTCCGTTGGCCGGATTACTAACTGATTTGATTGTTTCTGGTAAGAAAGCTGGTTTGCAGATAGAAGCGGAGCAAGTTGAAGGCGATCCACTTTTAGTGATTACTATGCCCTGGGCGGATACTTCTGGCGACAAACTGTCGCTAAGCTTAGAATCGCTAGAAATAAATGGCGGGGAGATTTTTTTGGCTGGGCACAGCCAAAATGGCGAGCCTTTCAGCACGGTTGCACAACGACCGTTGACCAATCGAGAGCCAATTGGTCATGAATTGGCAAGCCGGGAAGTCATCAAATCGACGCCGTCGGATCACGAATTGCCTGACGGACAATTTTCCGGACGAGATGCCTCTACCGATCCGCAACGGACATCCTCCGCCGAAACGCATACGGAAACAATGAATCTCCAGCGCTGAAATTCAACGTCCGTGGGCCATAGGCGCGCCGTACCTATCAAACGCTGGCCATGAAGACGAACTACCATTTCCGTCGGAACATTTAGATCTAGCTTAGCGCCCATCAGCTCATATTTTCCCGAATCCCAGCGTGAAACACTTCCGCGATTATTGGAAACTGGGCCCTCGTAGTCCAAATAAACGGTTCGATGATTGGCGAGCCTGTCAGCATGCAGTTCGCGTCCCACAATCGGTTCTTCTTTTAAAGCCCACGTGAGCAATATCCCGTCGTGCTCCAGCATGAAATCAAAATGGACACCACCGCGTTGGGGTCCTGGAAGTTCGTGGCGCAAAATCACAAAACGCGGCATGAGGTTACTTCCGGAACGATATGGACTTTAAAGCTGGCGGGTTCTCTCCTATTGCGCGAGAATAGTCACAGTTCCTGAGGCCGTCAATGGCTGCGTTTGGTTGACGCTTGTGACTTGAGCGTTCAATTGAGCAGCACCTGCACCATTCGCTTTCAATTGCACGTCGAAAATAATCGGTTCGCCGGCACGTAACTCCAGAATTGGATCGAACCGAATATTGGGCGCATCGATGGCGGCAACGTTCACTGCCGACGTCGTATTCATATACGTCATCGAATCAGGAACTACAATCGCCAGCCGCACATTGGACTCCGGATTGGCGCCGGCATTGGTTACGGTAATGCGAAACGTTTCTGTGCCTCCTAACTTCAGAGGATTATTCAGCGGCGTCACGGTCAATCGCAAATTACTCTGCGGCGCCGCGCGGGGTGGCACTGGCTGAATTTCGATGCATGCTTCATGAGCAATATTGATATTCGAAAGCGTTGCACGACCGCAGGCATGTGGTGAAGGGGTAATGCAAGTGCATTCGATTTGCCGTGTCTCTTTGTCTCCCGGTGGAAGATTCTCGACCGTGAACTGCACGCCACCGTTACTGGTCCATTGTGCGCCGGATGTTCCCTGCTCCACACGCAGCGCTGGATCAAAGTTAGTGACCCACCGAATCTGGTGACCGGCAATGTTGGCATCTGTATTCGTCACTTCGATTGTGAAGAGCACACGACTGCCTACTGTGTAGGATTTTTGCGGCGTGGCAATGTTAAGTTCCATGGCAGGTTGCTGAACAGCCGGCTCACCGGTCACATTGACGCATACTGTTTTTGTCTCGTGAATGCCGGTCGGACCGATCACATCCACAACATGACACAGCTTGCCGGCGCGAATCACTCGGAACTTGATTCCAACTTTGGTGGTTTTTCCAGGGTCGAGCGTTCCCAGCTTCCGTTGTATCGGATTATTCTTGGATTCATGCTCCAAGCCCTGATCGTAGCGATCGGTAATGATTAAATTTTCGGCCGGGGCATTGCCTTGGTTGGCCACTTCCATCACAAATTCGATATCATTTCCCGGTTGTGCTGTTTCGGGGCCGGTGACGTTGAGCGAGATTTTTGGACTTGCGGCAGGCTGTGGCGGTTGTGTAGCGGGCGGCGTGACGGGCGGGGCAGTTGGAGGCGGAGTTGACGGTAAGGTCGGTCGTGGAAGCGGGGGGCTTGCTCCAGTCGACGGTTGATTGACGGGTGCAGGAGTGGTAGCAGCTCCTGAACCGTCTTTAATTGCCCAACTTACTTGGGTGGCGGCACTCGCGATCGAAATTCGTTCCTGCTCACTCGGATTCGCACACTCGGAACGAATTAACTCCATCGAAATGCAGGTTGCTCCGTTTGCAGCAGCAGCCGGGATTACTTCGATCGTTGCTTTGCCGTCCGCATCGGTGGCTATTTCTGTCGATTTGCTTCCATCATGGCCGAACGTCGCTTCTGCTCCGCCGGTAATGCAATACTTTACAATCCAATCACTAACCGGTCCCTTGGTCGTATGCCGCCGCACGCAGGTCGTTAGCAAGGCGTGTTCGCCCATGGGAACACAGGCGGGTTCAGGAAAAACCCATTCGGCATCGATCCAGCGAATGGTCGCCGACTTCTGCCGTACTTCCCACGAATACACGTCGGGGGCATAGGCGGTAATGTAGCTGATGCCTTCGCGCGGCGAGGTAACCGTCACCCACGCATAGCCGCGAGGCATAACCATGTCGTCGTTAATTTGTAGTGTACCACGAGTGAGAATGACATTGATCGGCAATGTTTCCGACCAGGCATAGCTGTTGTCGATTTTTTTAGGTGTGTTCGAAAACAAATCGAGATAGAAAGGGCGATACGGTTCGTTGACCGATACCAGCGATCCGACGCTGCTTTGATCTAACATCCATTCGACTTTCTCGTACGGCTGCAATTGCCCTTTGCCATCACACACGGCCGCGAACATTGGCACTTCTGTGCCAACTTGTGCGAGAATTCGTGCTGGGCTAATCACCAACCCAGCCTGATTCCAAAAGTGCTTTTCGCCCGGATACTCCATCGTTTCGACGGCCGAGGAATGAAACCAGTTGTGCCCCGAAGGCGCTGTTTGCTGAGCGAGCGAAATCCGGCCGGCCAAGAGCATTGCGATAGCGCATAACTGCATAAGCCATCGATGGCTAGCAAAGACGTTCAAATTACGGTTTAGGGATTTCATTCGAATTTCGTCTGCGCTGGCGAAACGAGCTTCGAGTTGGTGTCGCCCCCTTTCGCCTCCATGCTCCACGGGGAGCGTGTAAATATGCGCGGGTTCAACAAACATGTGCGCGCAGACAAACTATAAATTCCTTCACTGGAAAGCGTAGCATGCGTTTTGGCAACGTGTAGCGAAAAGACAACGCAGCCGTTGTTTTTTCACACCATCGACCGTGCAATTGATACTGCCCCCAGAATCCGCACTTCGATGAGAATGTTCGTAACGATTGTGCGGGCGGAAGAACAGCCGGCAACGAACGCCGCTCTATGTCCGATCAGACCGCCGGCAACTTGGCTTCATATGCCAGGCTTTCGACGAAGTTTTTCATAGAGATGTAATCGTTGGGCTGATACAGATTAATATTCTTTTGTAACTCTGCTTTAAGCGTATCGGTAATTTTTTGAATTTCCAGGTAAGATTGGTACCCGATTCCACCATGCGAAGCTTCGCGTTGCACAAATAGATTATTGAGTTCATCGCAATACTTGGTGTACCGCGGATCTTGAAAAAACATTGGCCAATATATTTTGCCGGTGACGGGATCTAATTGCGTTGAAGTTAACCGCTTGGGTGAGAACATTTGCGCATAGCGCCAGGAGTCCTCAGAAGTCAGGCCCGGGCTTTCCTCCGCTTTGCGATAGGAACGGTTCATCTTCCGCATTTCAAAATAGGTTTGTTCGCCCTTCATCTGGTTATCGAGGTCCATTGAATCGGCCTGTTCGTAATTGATGGACGCTTGGCTATTGTTCAAGTTTCGGTCACCGGCAGCGCGCACTAAATCGGCCATGCCCATGGCGTAACTTTGTCCGACGGTGCTTGCACCGCCGCCGTTGTAATACGGATAGGGATATGTCGAATACGGATATTGCCCGTGAGCAGCGCGAGACACTGCGGTCAAAACAAAAGCCAGCGCGAACGTGGTTGTGCGATTCATAGATAACCTCCGAAGAGGCATTGGGTGTAGCAACTGTGCTTAATCGCGATATACCGCCTCACTCATTTTATTAGGTACATTCCTCGGTGACAAAACACATTCCTCATTTTGACGTTAAAAGCCAGTGCTGTGTCAGCGGTGGTTTGCAATCCTGCCAGCCCTTCAATACTATAATGGAAGGCACTTGTGAATCAACTCCGCAGGCGCTGGCAGTCATTTTTGCCTGTATCTTTTCAGACATTTGGTCATCTTAGGAGTGAAATATGTCCTCGCGGAAGGCGGTACAGCTGTCTTTGCTGCTTCTTATCCTTCTGTCACAGTTAACAATTCGTGAGGGACGGGCCATCGCTGCAGATGATCCGAAACTCACGAATTTGATGAAAACTTTGGAAACCGGCGATACTGCTGCACAATTAAAAGCCACGGACGATATTGTCGCGCTGGGACCGGCGGCCAAGTCAGCCGTGCCGGCGCTGATCAAGGCACTTGTTGGAGGCGATCCGAAAGTGCAATGGCATGCTGCCCGCGCTTTGAGTGCAATCGGCCCTGCGGCAAAAGAGGCAGTGCCGGCTTTGATTACGGCGCTGAATAGCAACGACGACATGGTCCGCGGATATGCGGCCAACGCGCTAGAAGACATTGGCGATGCCAGCCAACCCGCAGCGCCAGCTCTAGGATCGCTGTTGACCGACAAAAATGGTGATGTTCGCCGGGCGGCCATGGACGCGATTGTGGGCATCCATCTCAAGCCCGAGACGTTGATCCCGATTTTGAAGCGTGCGTTAGAAGAAGGCAACATGGATCCCTCGCTCACAGTTCCCGCCCTCAACGCGCTGGCAGATGCCGGCGATGAAGGCATCAAAGTACTCATCGGCGAACTCAAAAACGACAAAGCGGTATTCTCAGCCTGCATTGCCTTGGCTGACGCAGGTCCGAAAGCCAAAGAGGCAGTTCCAGAGCTTGCTCGTGTGACGCAGGATAGGCATCCTGCAGTACGAAGAGAAGCGATCATGGCGCTAGGCGAAATTGGGCCCGATGCTAAGCCCGCTGCCGCGCAATTGGTGAAGGCGCTTTCCGACTCTCAAAATTCTGTGAAGTACGCGGCGGCGTTTGCCGTTGGTCGTATTGGCATCAAGGAAGCCACGCCCGATTTGACCAAGTTGTTGGATAGCGACGATCACTTCATGCGAATGATTTCCGCCTGGTCGCTCGCGAAAATCAACCCGGAAGATAGGAAGAGCGTAGATCGGGCGGTTTCGATGTTGGTCATTGGCCTTAAGGACGACAACCAGCATGTCCGGGGCGCTGCTGCTCGGGGATTGTTGGAGTTGCATGCTCCGCAGGATGTAGTCATGTCGGCGATGGCCGACTTATTGGCCGACAAAGACCCCGGCGTTCGTGCCAATGTGGTCGATGCCATTTCGTCTCTAGGCGAGGCGGCGGTGCCACGACTCATTAAAGCGCTGGAAAACGACGACATGCAAGCGTTAGCCGTAGAAGTTTTACGGCGGTTGGGTCCCAAGGCAAAGGATGCCGTGCCAGCTTTAATTTTGGAGATGAAGGATCCTGATCCGGAATATCGCCGCGAAGTGGAATTCGCCCTAGCGGCCATCGGCCCGGCATCTAAGGCCGCTGTTCCGACGTTGATTGAGCATTTGACCAGCGACGAACCGCGCGTCCGCTACACGGCCTGTTACGCGCTGGGCAAGATCGGGCCAGATGCCGCCGCTGCCATCCCGAAATTGCGCGATAACGTGACCAGCGATGACAAGTTCTTGAAAGTGGCCAGCGTTTGGGCACTGCTACACATCCAACCAACCGATAAGGCTTTGCAAACAATGGCGGTGCCGTTGTTAGCCAAGTCGCTGGAAGAGTCGGACCGGGAGTTGGTAAAGGAAGAATCCGCATCGGCTTTGGGAATGATCGGGGCGGCAGCGAAATCGGCCATTCCTGCGCTGCAAAAAGCAGCCCAAGAAGCCGAATCGCCCAAAGTCCGTGCCGCAGCCCAAGAGGCGCTGAAAAAAATCCAAGCCGCTAAATGACGCGATCTGTTCCGTTTGCCATTTTGGTCGACATTCGTCATTAAGCCTGTGCCATGATGGATTGGATTTATCTCGCTCTGCGGCCGCACTTTCATTTGGGCTGGAACCTGTTTCTGGCGCTGGTGCCATTGGGTTTGGCTTTGTGGCTGTTCCGGCGCACTCAGCAGCGAGGTTGGCTGTGGTGGCCGCTGTTTGTGGCGTTCATTTTGTTTTTGCCGAATGCCGCCTACACGCTGACCGACATCATTCATTTCATCGATGAAGTGCGCGACGAAGAAACGAAGCTGCCGGAATGGAGCGTCGCCTACATTGTCATTCCCAAGTACGCGCTGTTCATTTTTCTGGGATTCCAAGCCCATGTTATCTCGCTGATCTTGGTCGGTAATTACTTGCGTTGGCGTCATCATCGGAAATGGGTTGTTTTTGAGGAATTGGCCCTGAATTTTTTGTGTGCCATCGGGGTATTCTGGGGCCGTTACTTGCGCTTGAATACCTGGGATATTGTCACCAAACCGCAGCGTTTGGCGCATCAGGCTATTCAGTCATTCATTGCCGATCACTACGGGGCGCTCATGGTGCTTCGTTATTTTGTGATCATTTCCGTGTTGTACTACTTCGTAAAATTTGTCGATCTGGCGGTCTGGGAATTCGTTCAGCATCGTCGTAAGCCCCTATTTGCACCGGCGGCAACCGCACACCCAACGGACCACGTCGTTCTGCCACCCGTGGAATAGCAATCAGTCCACGTCGCATTTTGCCCGGCGCTTTCTGCACTCAGGCGAGCGCTGTCTACGCTGCTTGTGCCGGCCCGCTGTCTTAACTTGGGGGCTGCAAAGTGTGCTAGGCTTGCAGTTGTGACGAACATGGGGTTTAGTGGTATCGCTTGTAACAAATATGACGGGTTGCGGCTGCCTGCCGGCCGGAATTGTAACGAATACTACAGCAAGGCCGCGATCCTTTGGTGGAAGCCCCCCTGGCCGCTGCTAAAAATGCGCTAAGGAAAATATCATGAACACAAAAATCGTGTGGGTGTTTGTTGGGCTGCTGGTCGTGTGTTTCTTGTCCTACAGCGGCGTGGGCAAAATCGTTTCCGGCCAAGACAACAAAAACAATGACCAGTGGAAGCAAGCGAAAATCGCTTATGCACAAGCGGTACTGGCCGTCGCCCAGGCCGATCTGGCGAAAGCTCGCGCAGCAAACACTCGGGCGGCGGAAACCATTCCCAGTTCCGTGGTTCGTGGTTTGCAAAACGACGTAGCCGTGGCCCAAGCTCGAGTGAGTGTGATGAAAGGCGACGCAACGCCAGGCGGCGAGAACCCCTATATGATTGCGGCCAAAGATGCGCTGGCCTTCGCTCAGGAGAATTTGCAGCAGGCGCAAAGCGTGAATACAAAAGTGCCCGGCGCCATTGGCAAAGTGGAGTTGGACCGCCGCCAGGCCGATGTCGATTTGGCCAAAGCCCGATACGATGCCGCTTCGCTGCTCAACAAAATCTCGCCGCAAGAAGCCGCCGAATGGGAATTGCTGCAAATGCAGGAAGAACTCCACGATTTGGGCTTCCGCGTCGGCTTGCTGCAGTTCCGCAACTAGGTGGGCCAGAGTTTGACGCCCGGAAATCCGCCGGTGCGCCGGCAATTGCAGCGGGTTGAAAATCGATCCACTGCGGTCATTCCTGCGGTCCCACTTGGCGTAATTTATTCGCCGCAACGCATTTCTTACCGGCTGATTGAGCAATTTTTCTGCACCGCGCCGGCGAATAATCGCCCGCTTCCGCGGTTGACCTGCGGTTTGGCAAAGTTTTATAATCGGGCTGGAATTGCGGGCAACCGCCGTTGAAATGCCCGATTTTTTATTGTTCCCAGACTGTGAGGTTTGAACATGGCCACTGCCACTGCATTGACTCCCGCCGGCATCAAGCAAGATATTACCCGTTGCGTCGGCAATACTCCGTTGGTCAAGCTGCGCCGGCTGACGGCAGGTTGCGGAGCCACGGTGGTTGCCAAGCTGGAAAACCTCAACCCATTGTGGAGCGTGAAAGACCGCATCGGCCGGGCAATGATCGACGCCGCAGAGCGCGATGGCAAAATCAACAAAGACACCGTGATCATCGAGCCCACGAGCGGCAACACCGGCATCGGCCTGGCGTTTGTGTGCGCAGCCCGGGGTTATAAATTGGTGGTTACTCTTCCGGAGAGCATGAGCTTGGAACGCCGCCGAATGCTGCGAGCGCTGGGCGCGGAATTGGTGCTCACCCCGGCTGCCGAAGGAATGCCGGGCGCCATTCGCAAGGCGGAAGAGTTGATCGCTCAAAACAAAAACTACTTCATGCCGCAGCAATTCAAGAACCCGGCCAATCCGGAAGTGCATCGCAAAACCACGGCCGAGGAAATTTGGAAAGATACTGACGGCCAGGTCGATATTGTGGTCAGCGGCGTGGGCACCGGCGGCACCATTACCGGCGTGGGCGAAGTGCTGAAGAAACGAAAGTCGGGCGTGAAAATGATTGCGGTCGAGCCGGTCAACAGCCCCGTAATTACCCAGCGTCGCAAAGGCGAACCGCTGAAGCCAGGTCGGCACACCATTCAAGGGTTGGGCGCCGGGTTCATTCCCGACGTGCTGAATGTCGACATTATCGATGATGTGATTCAAGTCCAGGACGAAGACGCCGCGGAAACAACCCGCCAACTTGCCAAGCAGGAAGGCCTGATGTGCGGCATTAGCTCCGGCGCCGCCGCCTGGGCTGCTATTGAATTGGCCAAACGCCCGGAAAACAAAGGCAAACTGATTGTCGTCGTCCTGCCCGACCTGGGCGAACGGTATCTCTCCACAAAATTGTTTCCGGAATGATGGCAACAGTCCAAACTTGGAACAAGCAATCCACACAATCAAGCCCGGGGATTTTGATCCCCGGGCTTTTTTTGTTTGCAAAACGACTTCAGTATGAAGATTCTGTTTTTCACCAACTGATTGGGCCGAAAGTGTTTGAGAACTTTTTGTTTTTGCCCACGAGAAAAAGTTTTCGGACAAAAAGGGATAATCTAGTCTGCGACGTTTGCCAATTGGCCGCGAAAACACAGTGCCGCTTGCGGACTGCTGCTGACAAAGCACGGGGAGTTTCAGGCTGGGAACAAGCATTTTCGGTGAATTGTAGATCTCGGTGTGATCTTGTTCCGCTGATCGATTGTCGTTAACCGGCGGGCGTTGTGAGTATCTGGGCGAAAGACTTATGCCCATGCCAAGCCGCGCGCAGTCCACCCTGCGCGGATTCAAAAACATCACAGCGATAAAACACTTTCGGAACATGTGTACACTATAGCGGCATTGCTCGGAAAGCTCAACACACTTTTTGGGCCACGCACTAAGCCGGCGATGGTATCGCCGGATGACCATGGCAAACCATTTACTTACAGGCTGTTTCAAAACTAGGAATCGGGTGGCTGGGGTCGACCGAAGGGAGCCCCCAGCAGCCTATTCACTGGGGGCTCGGCGGCACTCGACCCCAGCCACCCTTGAAGGAAGTCCAGTTTTGAAACAGCCTCTTCTTAGCAATCGCCTGAGATTTGGCCCGATAAAATCAATTGACACCACGAGCGCCTTCGGCGAAGATTGTGGCTGGCTTTATTTTTCAGTTGCCGGAATATGGGGGCTCTCATGGCACGGCAAATTTCCGCGGGTCGAATGGCGATTGCCGTCGCTGGTTTTCTTCTGGCAGTCGTCGGCCATACGCCCGCCGAGGCATAAGAAGGCGGCGGAACCTATGATTTGGGCGATCTCACTAGCACCGGCAGTGGTCTGCAATTGACGATCGAACCGAGCAACCCTGTCGAAGCTGACCATACCTGGCGGTTTTTTCCGCCCCGCATTGTAACTTCCTTCGACGAGGCACTTTCATATGTAGGGCCAAGTTCGCCTGCTCAAAGCAGTTTCTCGCTGCTGGCTGGCGCGCCGCTGACAGTGGTCATCCCACAATTATCGCATCTTCCCTCGTATGCAAATGTAAGTGTGTCGGACACGATTGTTGGAAACGTCATCACGGTGAATGCGACGATGCGGTTCGGTGACATTGTCGGCAATACGCTTTATGGTCCCCAAGAATATTTGCTCCCGATTGGCGGCTTAGATGTAGGGGATTACCACCTGACCATGAATGTGACGACAACGAATGCAGATGACAATTTTGTTTCTTATCCGACGTTTGAAACGGGCTTCGCAAACTTCACCGTGTTGCCAGTGCCGGAGCCTTCGACAGGGGCTTTATCCTTGGTTGGGCTTTCCACTCTGATGGTATTCATAATTTGTCGACAGGCCGGAAAATAATGGCTAAGACTTCGCCGCCTTGAGGGGCGAACGATCTCTCTCACAAGCCGCGTTCGTACGGAATAAAAGTCGCCGTAACAGTGGCAATTCTTATGGCCGACCTTTAAGGATTGGTCTTAGCATCCGAAGACTTGGGGAGTTGCAAGATGGGATCGGTAGGATTCGTGGGATTCCCCGAATCGTTCCGGAGCATCGAGCTGGAATTGTCGGAACTAGGAGTGGCCGCGCTGTTGGGTGTCGTGGTAGGAGAGGAGGTTCTGCTGGATGATGTGCCATTCATCAGGTGCGGTGGGTCTCCAATCAGCGGGCTCCATTGGCCGTTGTTGTAACGGCTCCAAGTGTTGTTCTGGTTGTGATATAACCAGTGACCATCGCGAAAGATCATTCGCGGATCACTACCCGCGGGATTTTGCGTGGCGGTGGGCGAATTCGCATTAGTCGGATTTAAGCCTGTATTCCCATTCGCGGGAACAAATTGAATACCCGCATTTGTGCTCGAGTTGTTCGTTCCGGTGCCGTTGCTGCCCGAGGTATTACCGCTGGCGCTGCCAGAAACGGTATTCGTTTTGCCATTGAGCCCGGTACTTGCGCTGCCATTTACGTTGACCATCCCATTTGCGTTCGCGTTGCCTGTAAGACGGTCGATAAAAGCGCCGACTTTCGATCCTACCGTGCCGGTGTTGGTGTTACTGTTGGAATTGCTGCTGGTGGAATTAGTATTGTTGGGGGAAGTGCCATTCGTGGAATTGCTGTTGGCGGAATTGTTCGCAGGGGTTCCGGCTGTTCCAGTGGCTGATGTTCCATTTTCCGTATTGCCGGAAGTGATACCGATGCCATTGGCACTGGTAGTTTGAGATTTGCTATTTTCGGTACTCGTGGCAGCGCCTTGCGTGGTGCCGGTGGTATTATTGCTCTGGATCGTGCCGGTGCCGGACCCATTGAAGGGGTTCATGGTGGCAGGAACTCTGCGAAATGGCCCGGGGTTCGCACCATTGGTTCCCGTGCCGGTGGTTTGGGTTCCTGTGATGCTGCTTGGTGTACCATTTGGGCCGCCGATGACACCGCTGTTGCTGGTGGCATTGGTAATGGTGCCATTCGACATATCCACATTCGTGTTGTTGCTATGCGCCGCGGCGGGGAATTGACTGGCACGTGCAGCGGCTGCATCGGTCGGGGAAGCTGTTTCCAGACCGGCGGATGCGGAGCCATCCAGCACGGCGGAGCCGGAGGCGGACACAGCCGGGGTGGATGTACCGCCGGTGGTTGCGCCGGTATTCATATTGACAGATGTCGCACCGGAAGTGGGGGTGCTGCTGCTCGTGGGATTCTGTCCGCCATTGTTCACGCCGTTTGTTGCATTGCCAGTGCCAGTGTTTCCGGAAGTCCCCGGCACTCCATTAGCGAAGTTCGTGTTGCCTGAGGCGCCCGGCACTCCATTAGCAAAGTTGGTATTGCCTGAAGCGCCCGGCACTCCATTGGCAAAGTTCGTGTTGCCTGAAGCGCCAGGAACGCCATTGGTCGAAGACGTATTGGAGGTTCCCGTGCCTGTCGACGCAGCTGCGGCAGCATTTCCGGCCGCGTTGACACCCACGGTGCCAGTGGTGGATGGAGTCCCAACTGCACCCATCGCTTGAGCAGCTTGTTGAGTGGCTGGAGTGCTACCCATGGTGCCGGTGCTTTGAGCGCCATTGTTAGTTGCGTTGTTGCCGGTGCCGTTGTTGATTGCGCCATTGTTGTTGGCGCCGTTGGTAGCGCCATTGTTGGTGGTCTTATTGTTATTCATCCCAGGGATAGTACTTGTCCCGGGCACGCCGCCATTGATTGCGCCCGGAATTGGCGGATTAACCGGTATTTTGCCGAAAGGGCCACGGCCGGTGGGAGCGTTCCCGGCTCCGAATGGTCCGCGGCCTGGTGTAGCCCCCGATGTGCCTGTTGCGCCCGCCGCCGTTGCTCCCGTGGCTGGAGCGCCTGTGGCGGCAGCTGTTCCGGTAGTGGCTGGGGTGCTTGCGACAGTTCCTCCTGCACTAGCTGGAGCAGCGGCAGCAGTTCCTCCATTAGCCGCTGCGCCGGCGGCAAAAGCAGAATTCAGCGAGAAGGCAAAACTTGCTGCGAAAAGGCAAAAAGTGCTAATAGCGATTTTCATGGCAGGAGTCCTTGCGTGGAATATGGTGAGGCGCGTGCGGCCCTAGGTGCGAAAACAGAAAGTAACCCAGGCGTTCAAGTGCAAGGATTGTGCCACCGCTGCCGCGAGATCGGAAATAAAGCGACGGCGCACTTAGTGTGGAGAGCGACCGAGGAACCAAATAATTTGAGTCGAGCTATGGCGCATCAGACTGTATCGCATTCGCTCAGCTTAGCCTCTTTCACCGAATCGAACGGATCACCACAGAGGACGCAGAGGAACACAGAGATAGCGGCTGAAACAGAGTTGGCCAGCACGGTGTAAGCTTGCAGAATGGTTAGGAACCGTGAAGGCGCGAAGAGCGCGAAGGATTAGCTTTTTCGATGCGTAAGAACAATTCGTCGGGTTTTTTTGCCGGCGGCGATGTCGCTGCAATTGCGCGGATGCAGAAGATGGGGTAGGGCGGCCCTCAGGAACATGACGGCAACAAAGATGTCGGTGGTTTAGCTATAAGAACGTATAAATGTGGGCATTCATGCTCTTTCCAATACCCCATTGCAGCCGAGTCGAAATTCCGAGAGAAAAATATCTATTTGATGAATTGTATGAGATAATGAATAATACGGTGAGAAATGAAAGCACATCATTATGTCAACTAGTTCGCCCACATTTGATTTAGTCGTACGTTCTCAAAACGGAGAACCGCTGGCGTTCGTTGAAGTAAAAAATCAGGAACGACTTTCTAAAGAGGCCGCAACTGCGATTCGCAGGAATTTACTCTCGCATGGAATGCCCGGGAACGCACCCTATTTTTCTTCTAACTTCCGAGGACCATTTGTTCTTGTGGAAGAATCGTGCGGAATCCAGTATAGATTCCCTACCGGATTTGGAGGTCGACATGCAGCCGATTCTGACTCGTTATTCGGAGAACATAGACCGGTCAAAGCGACTGCGGGGAAGAGAATTAGAGCTATTAGTTCAACAATGGTTAATTGATCTTTCTGGAGACTCGCGACTAGCTCTCTCTGATTCTGAAAAGAAAATTGAATCTCTAGGATTCATTTCAGCAGTTCGAGGTAGTTCCGTATCGGCGGAGTAGGTAATTGAGACTTTACCTCGAATCGAATTTTGTCTTAGAACTTGCATTGCAACAGCAGGAAAGCAATCAAGCAGAACAACTCCTTGCACTTGCGGAAAAAGGAACGATAGAACTCGCTATACCAGTATTTGCGCTCTGTGAGCCGTTTTCTACGATATCGCAACGTAGCCGTAATAGACAGCGACTTATAAGCCAGCTTTCAGTTGAATTACAGGATTTGCAGCGATCTTGGCTCCATGTGCCGTTGACTAAGAAGGTTGAAATGGTGGCATCTCAGCTAGCCGCAATCGAGCAATCCGAAAGGAACCAGCTTGAGAAGACTATTTCGAGGCTCATTAACGTAGGCCGATCTATCCCGTTAACCGAACTTGAATTCGCAGAGGCATTGCTCCAGGAATCTCGTCATGGCCTCTCGCCACAAGATGCGATCATCCTGGGGTAGCATCGTTGAGGATCTCAAACAACGTCAAACTCCAGATGCAGTATTCGCCACGAAGAATTGGAAGGATTTTGGAACGCCAAATATCATCGCGAACCTCAGCGAATGGAGTTGTAAGCTAGCAGATTCATTCTCTGACGCCTTAAGACCGATCAATCCGTAGCTGATCATCGATCTTTACTCCTCATTTCCCCGCAGTTTGGCCAGGACGGAATAATCTTCCAGCGTGGTGGTGTCGCCGACGGTTTCTTTGCCGGCGGCGATGTCGCGGAGCAGGCGGCGCATGATTTTGCCGCTGCGAGTTTTCGGCAGCGTGGCGGTGAAGCGCACATCGTCGGGCACGGCCAGCGAGCCAATTTCTTTGCGGACATGCTGCTTGAGTTCGTTGCGGAGATTTTCGCTGGCTTCGCCGGTTTTGAGAACAACGAACACGGCCACGGCGTCCCCTTTCAGTTCGTGGGGGCGGCCCACGGCGGCGGCTTCGGCAACGGCCGGGTGGCTGACCAGGGCGCTTTCGATTTCGATGGTGCTGAGCCGGTGGCCCGCCACGTTCAGCACGTCGTCAATGCGGCCCATGATCCAGTAGTAACCGTCTTTGTCGCAGCGGGCGTTGTCGCCGGCCAGGTACATGTACGGCACCTTGGACCAGTACTGCTCCTTGTAGCGAGCGTCATCGCCCCAAATGCCGCGGAGCATGCCAGGCCAGGGCTTGGTCATGACCAGCCATCCGCCTTGGCCCGGGGGGACCGACTTTCCTGTGTGATCGACAATGTCGGGAATGATGCCCGGCAGCGGCTTGGTGCAACTGCCAGGCTTGGTGGGAATGGCGCCGGGTAACGGGCTCATCATGATGCCGCCGGTTTCGGTCTGCCACCAGGTATCGACAATGGGGCAGCGCTGGCGGCCAATTTTGTTGTGGTACCAGATCCAGGCCTCGGGATTGATTCCTTCGCCCACCGTGCCCAAGAGGCGGAGGCTGGAGAGATCGCACTTGTCGACCCAGTGATCACCCCATTTGATGAACGCGCGGATGGCCGTCGGGGCGGTGTAAAACACGGTGATGCTGTACTTTTCGATCAGCCGCCAAAAGCGGCCTTCGTCGGGCCAATTAGGAGCCCCTTCGTACATGAACACGGTGGCTCCGGCCGAAAGTGGGCCGTACACCACGTAACTGTGGCCGGTGACCCAACCGCAATCTGCCGTGCACCAAAACACGTCATTGTCGCGGTGATCGAACACCCACTCGAACGTTTTTTTGACGAACAGATTGTAGCCGGCCGTGGTGTGCTTAATGCCCTTGGGTTTGCCGGTAGAGCCACTGGTGTACAGAATGAAAAGCGGCGCTTCGCTATCCAGCGGCGTGGCCGGGCAATCGGCGGAAGCGACGGACACTAAGTCGTGCCACCAATGATCGCGGCCGGGCTGCATGGTGATGGGGTTGCCCACGCGCCGCAGCACAATGCAATGCTTGACCGTGGGACATTTGGTCAGCGCGGCATCGACGTTGGCCTTCAGCGGCAATTGCTGCCCGCGCCGCCAGCCGGCATCGGCAGTGATGATGAGCTTGGCCTGGGCGTCGTTGTTGCGATCGGCAATGGCTTCGCTGGAAAAGCCGCCGAAGATGACCGAATGCACCACGCCGAGGCGAGCACAGGCCAACATGGCGATGGCCAGTTCCGGCGTCATGGGCATGTAAATGGAAGCCACGTCGCCGGCTTGCAGGCCGAGTTTTTTTAGTGCATTGGCGAATTTGCAAACTTCTTGATGAAGTTCCGCATAGGTGAGCGTGCGCTCTTCGCCAGGCTCCCCTTCCCAAACCAGGGCCGGCTTGTTGCGCGTGGCGGATTTCAGGTGGGCATCCAAGCAATTGAACGAAGCGTTCGTTTTCCCGCCGACAAACCATTGGGCGAACGGCTCGTTCCACTCGAGCACTTTGGTATAGGGCTGGAACCAATGAAGCTCGCTCGCCAAGTTGCCCCAGAAATTTTCGATGTCGGCGGCCGCTTCGTTCCAGAGTTTTTCGTACTCGGCCAATGATTTGATGCGGGCCTTCGCAGAAAATTCCGGCGGCGGCGGGAAGAGCCGTGCTTCCTGCATCACCGTATCGAGCTGCCCGGAGGGAAGATTTTCAGACGGTGCCTTTGCCTGTTGCGCCATGAGCGGGCTCCCCACGAGAAAGGAACGAAAATCGCCAGAGAATGGCGATTTTAGAGTTGCCGGGACGGACGGTCAAACCGCCGGATTCTCCGGGGGCCCGCTGCGCTCAACCTTGGCCACCCTCCGGCGGACGAAATGCCTTCGTGTGGCGCGATCGACGGCCGCGGCTTTGTACAAACGCCTGATTTCACTGCGGGCTATTTAACCGTCACCACCGGCGGATCGTTGAAGTCTTCATCCAGCGCGGTGCACTGCGGAATGTTCATTTCGCCGGATTGAATCCAGAGGCGATAATCGACATCCAGCGGCCGTTCTTCGTTGGTCAAATCGGCCACAAAGTAATTGCCGATGCGGCCGTATTCGCGCTCGCTGCCGCGGGAAGGCTTGGGATTGTGGCTGTTATCCAAATAAGCCACGGTGTAGCGCTTGCCGCCGATCATCACGCTCATGGCATCCCACGGCATGTTGATGGTGCGTGGGTCGGGATTTTTCGATTTGGGATCCCAATTGCGGGTTTCATCGCCGGTGGCTCCCTTGCCTTCGTGCACGGTGAGCGGGCCTTGGCCGTCGGGACGCAGGAAATAGGTTTCGCCTTTGGTTTTTTGCATCACTTCGTTATTGGCGCGGAAGTGGAAGCCGGAATGTTGCGGATCGCCATCCAGATGCACCGGGGGCAAAATGGCGTTCAGGCTGGAAGCAAATTCCAACAGCGTGCCGCCGGGAATGTTGTACACGGTGACTTCGCGCTTTTCTTTGGCGAAGGTGGCATTGGGAGCATCGGGCGTGGCCGGGTGATGGTTGAGAGCATCTCCCTTGCTGGGCTCCGCGACCCAATTGATTTCCATCAACTGACGACCTAACACCGGGCCGGCGGCTGTCGATAAAAATGCGGCATGCTCCTGAAACGCGGCGGGGCAGTGCCAAATATCGCATTTTTTGCCGCCATCGTACGTGACTTCCCGGAAGCCGTAAAACACGCCGTGATGATGCGGCCATTCGTCATGGGCTCCTTCGGCGCCTTTGGTGAGGAGCTGCGTGCCGGTTTCCGGATCGAACACATGATGGTACGGCTTGAACGTGGCCATCCGCGCATCAGTGGAGCTTTCGTCCAGCTTTTGATACATGTAGCGAATTACGGGGCGAGAGCCGAAAAGCAAATCGTCATGATCGCCGGCGGTATCTTCCCAGCGGAAGACCGTCGCATGTTCGACATCCGATGGAGGTGCTTCCGACAACGTAGCGGTATAGTTGGCGGTTTGGCCCGACTTCAAATCGGGCAGAATGAAGTGCAGCTCTCGGCGGACCGTGTCTCCCTTGGCACTCCCGGGCGCGGCCAGCAAGCTGGGCGGCGTCACTTGCCCCACCAAGGTGTGGCCGGCGCCATCGCTGAGCATGGCCCAAGTGGCGTTTTTCAGCGCGCTATCGACGGCCAACTCCACGCAGACCGGTGTGTTCAAGCGGTTGTGATCGCCGGCAGCAATCGACAGGCTGATGGAATTGGTGGCAGCCTCGGCGGTGATTGCCGCAGCGTGTAAAAAAACTACGACTGCAATCCACCGCCAGGTCCGCACAAAACCGACCGGCATGCAACGCATGGCACATGCTCCGCAAAAGATGGAGGGAAACAATTTCTGACAGCCTCCCCCCCGGGAGCGACAGACAATCCAAATAGCATACCCTGATTCCCGGCGCAACTCAATCGCCGGATGCCCTTCTCTACTATCGTTTGCTATTCCGATGCGTTTTGCAAGCGGGATTAAAAGATTCATTCTAAATTTAGCTACGGGGCTAGAATCGCGAAGGTTGCCAGAGGCAGCCGTTCCGCTGGCCGGCAGGCATCGGTTGACCGGCAGGCATCGGCGGCTTCCCTTGGCAGTGCGCGGCGTTTATGCTGATTTGTGGTTGACAGCCGCTTGGGGGAAGCGCCTACGGACCACCTTTTCACGCCAAAATTGGAGCCCAACCATGAAATTGCTGCACCGCCGTGTGTTGTTGCTGGCACTGCCGATCTCGCTGGTTTTGTTAAACAGCCGTTTCGCCTCGGCCGCCGACGATTCCGGCACGGCCACCGCCACCGAACCGGCGAAAAATACCGCCGTGGCGCCGGTGATTCATTCGGGAACACAATCGCGAATCGATAAAATCAGCCAGCGCGCCAAAGAAGGGGATGTTGATTTGCTGTTCGTGGGCGATTCCATCACGCAGGGTTGGGAAACGCGCGGCAAGGACGTGTGGGAAAAGTATTACGGCAATCGCAAGGCCATGAACGACGGCATTAGCGGTGACTGCACGCAGCATGTCTTGTATCGGCACGAGCAAGGCAACATCGACGGCATTCATCCCAAACTCGCCGTCATTATGATTGGCACCAATAACGCACCGGGGAGCGAAAATACTGCTGAGCAAATTGCCGACGGCGTGAAGGCCATTGTGGAGCAAATGCGACAAAAGCTGCCCGACGCCAAAATTCTGTTGATGGGAATCTTCCCCCGCGGCGCCACCTCTGATGCCCAATTGGAAGGCGTGGTAACGCAAAACGGCAAGCGCACGGTAGATCCGGCGGACATGCCGGCGCGAATTGCCGCCGCCAAGGAAGTCACCAAAGTGCAGCGGAAGAAAATCGCCGACGCCAACGCCATCATTTCCAAGCTGGCCGACGGCAAATTGATTTTTTACATCGACATCGGCGATAAATTTTTAGAAGCGGACGGCACGTTGCCCGACGACATTATGCCCGACCATTTGCATCCCAATGCTAAGGGCTACGAAATTTGGGCCGCGGCGATTGAACCCAAAGTGTCGGAAGTGTTGGGCGAGAAGAAGTGAATGGGGAATGCGGAATAGCAAATGTAGAGCGCTAACAATGCCGGCTCATGCCAATAAAGTTGCGCAGGTTACGCTGGCGTTTTGGATCATGAAAATCTGCGCCACCACGCTGGGAGAAACGGCGGGCGATTTGATTTCCATGACCCTGAACGTGGGCTACGGGCTCAGTTCGGTCATTCTCATCAGCCTGTTTTTCATTTCGCTGGTCGCGCAGTTGAAAGCCAGCCGCTTCATTCCCGCGTTGTATTGGACGGTGATTCTCACGACCAGCATGGCCGGCACTACCATGTCGGACTTCATGGACCGCACGCTGGGCCTGGGCTATGCCAAAGGGTCGCTCATTTTGATGACGTGCTTAGCTGTCGTGCTGCTGGTGTGGCGGTTGAGTGAGAAAAGCCTGTCGGTCAGCAACATTCGCACTACCAAAGCGGAGCTGTTTTATTGGATCGCGATTTTGTTTTCCAACACCTTGGGCACGGCACTGGGAGATTTTTTGGCCGACAATTCAGGCCTGGGATTTTTAGGCGGAGCGGCACTCATCGGCGGATTGATTGCACTGGTGGCGCTGGCTGCCATGTTTACCCGGTTAAACCACGTGCTGTTGTTTTGGATTGCATTCGTGTTAACGCGGCCGTTTGGGGCCACGTTTGGCGATTTGCTGACCAAACCGGCCGAAAAGGGCGGAGTGGGCTTTGGCACCATCGGCTCCACGCTGGTACTGGCCGGAATCCTTACGAGTTGCATCATCTACACAAGTCTCACGACAAAGCAGACGCCGTCGTTTGCAGTCGGCAGCGTCGGGCAGGAAAGTTAAACTTGCGGACACGATGCAAACCGCACAGACAGTGCCGTATTTGGTCACACACTCATGCCCGCTAGCCAGCCGGTGCTGAAGGCGGCCTGGAAATTGTAGCCGCCGATGGGGCCGTCCAGGTCGAGCACTTCGCCGGCAAAATACAGGCCGGGCACAAGCTTGCTTTCGAGCGTGCTGGAATCGATTTCATCCAGCCGCACGCCGCCGGCGGTGACTTCCGCCTTGGCGAAGCCGCGCGTGCCGGTGACCGAAATTGGCAGTTGCTTGAGTGCGCGGAGCAGGGCGGCGCGGTTGGCGTTGCTGAGTTCACCTGCTTTTTTGTCGGCGGGCAGGCTGACCTCCTGCAGCAACACTTCCGCTAAACGGCGCGGCAAAACTTCCGGCACTAGCGAAAGAAGTTGCTTCTTGCCTTCGCTGACAGCTTGCTGGTGAAGCTGATGATCTAACTCATGCAATTTAATGTCGGGCAGAAAATCGCACTCCAGTTGCAAAGTTTGCGGCTGCGGGTGGCCGCTGACGTGGCGGCTGATGTCGAGCACCACCGGGCCGGACAATCCAAAATGGGTGAACAATAGCGATCCGCGGCGGATGTCCAAAATTTTTTGTTTAGGACTGGATTGGTTCGGATCGGGTTCCAACAAACGTAGCGCCACGTCGGGAATGGTGATGCCCGAAAGTTTGCGTACCCAGGGTGCGGAAGTGGTGATGGGCACCAGCGCCGGCCGGGGCGGAACAATCGTGTGGCCGAAAGCCGCGGCCCAATGGTAACCGTCGCCGGTGGTGCCGCTGCCGGGATACGATTGTCCGCCGGTGGTGATGATGACGCGGCCGGCGGTCAAAGTGCGTTTAGAGGTTGACAGGCGAAAGCAGTGTTCGGCGCTTGAGTTTTCGATTCGCTCCAGTTCGATCAGCGATTCTTCCAGCGCCAGCTCGCAGCCGCTGCGGTGCAATCGCTCCATGAATGCCTGCAGCACGTCCGTGGCTTTATCGCTGACCGGGAAAATCTTGCCGGTTTCTTCGATTTTCGTCGGTACGCCTTCGCCTTCGACCAAGGCCACCAACTCTTGCGGGCCCAGTGCCGCCAGGGCCGAGTGCAAAAAGCGGCCGGGCGGACCGTAAGCGGCCACAATGCCCCGGCAGTCCGTATTTTGTGTGAGGTTGCAGCGCGTGCCGCCGGACATCAAAATTTTTACGCCCGGCTTGCGATTTCGCTCGAGCAGCAGGGTTTTCAGCCCGCGCGAAGCCGCCCGTTCCGCCGCCACCAGTCCGGCAGCGCCGGCGCCAATGACCACCACCTGCCAATTCGAATCGGCGGCAAGTGGATGATGTTCAGGCACTGGAAACTGTCCGGGCAGCCCATGTCGCGGTAAGAGAGTCACTCGGGTGGAGAGTCCGAATATCCCGAGGCACGGTTGTGCAGGCGGCGGTGGGTGAGCAAATCGATGCCGTAGGGGAGTGAGTGAACCGAACCATCGCAAAACACCATGTTGAAGGCGGTCGGATGCGGGCTGCCCCACATGTCGGCTTCATAAGTTTTTGTGGTTGGATCGGCGTGCGTGGAAGGCATATCGGCCTGCGGCGGAATGGGGGAGGGCGTGCTAGGGCTGGGCCCTGTGCTGCCGTGGTAATTGATGCCAGCGGTGCGATACAGATCATCATCCCATCCGGTCCACAGCCAAGCGTTGTCGCCAGGATCGTCACCGGTGAAATATTTATCGGTGTAGAGGAATTTTTCGCCCACCATGTATTTGTGCGAAGCGCCATCGGTGATTTGCCGCAGCGAAATCGTGCTTTGATAGTACGATACGCCGTTGGAATAGCCGCGCAGCGCGGGATTATCGGTGCGATCGAAAGGGAACTGCGAATCGTCAATTTGATTGGCGGTGGGGGGGCTGGCCAATTCACCATTAAAGGCCTGATCGCCCGCGTTGGCGCAGTAATCACCGCGCCAAACGGTCGACACATTGCGGAGGTTGATGTTGGCGTAAGAATTTGCTTGCTGGGTGAACGCAAACAGGCTGGCTTGCGGCCGGCGCGAAGGGCACAGAAAAATTGCGGCCACGGATTGGGCCGCTGCGGACAGAGCGTCTTTTTTGTCGGGCGTGCCGCCATAGCGCATGGCTTTGCCCACGTCATGAATGTAACGTTCTTCCAGATAAGGCAAGATATTGTATGCCCAACCGCCGGGTTGGTGCTTATCGAAGCCTTGATCGGGATCGCCGGCCCAGTTCGATCCCCAGCCGCCGGTCGGGTAAAACTTTTGAGCCGTATGATGGTTTTCCCAGGCCAGACCAATTTGCTTGAGGTGATTTTTACATTCGACATTCCGAGCCGCTTCGCGCGCCGATTGCACCGCCGGCAGCAGCATTGCAATTAAAATGCCGATGACGGCAATGACGACGAGCAATTCCACCAGCGTAAATGCTCTGGGCAGGCGGTGGAATGTCGCTGCACGATAACAAGCGCGATGATGGCGTGTGAAGGCTGGCATGGCGCAGTTGATTTTGCATTGCACCGGGGAACATTGCAAGCAACATTGGCGAATCCGGTCAGCGTGGCAATTTATTTTGCAGATTGCCCCGGCAATGTGGCACGATAGGATCGGAGCCACGCTTCGATAGTGCTAACGAATGTTGTTTGGTTACGGGAATGGGCAATGTCGATGGCCTTTTTGGCCGACGAAATGGCATCGGCGGAAAGCTGTGCCGCAGCCTGCGCTTTGGCCAGATTGAACCAGGCATCGGCGTTGTAGGGATCGACGGTCACGGCCTGCTGGTAATTTTCGATTGTTTTAGAAACTGCAGCGGGGACCAGCGTTGAATTCGCTGTGGCGGCTGAATTAGCGGCGGCGGGTTTGGGTTCTGGCGGAGCGTTGGAACCGGAATGCGTCAGCCCAGTAATCATCAATGCCGCTAACAACACGACTGCCGCGCCAATGCCGACGAGCCAAAGCCAAAGTTTGGCTGAGCCAGCGGCGAAAGTGGCCGTGGCCGCCGTGGCAGGCAGGGCGGCGATGAGCTTGGCAGGCAGTGCCGCGGGCACCGTGGGAGGCGGCAGTGCGCGCAATTGCTCCTCCAGTGATTCCAGAGGACGCTGGTGTAGATCGGGCTGCGGCGAGGGGGGCACGGCCTGGCTCATGGTTCGAGTGAATTTCGTTTGCCGGTTAAAATGCTTCGCAAATTTTCCAATGCCTGGTGGGTGCGCCACTTTATCGTGCCGCTGGGTTGGCCGAGGACCGCGGCCATTTCTTCGTAACTTAGGTCCTGCAAGTAGTGCAGAATGACCGCATCGCGCTCGGCCGGCGCCAGACCATCGAGCGCTTGATACAGCCGGCGGCTTTGATCGTTGAACATCGCACTGTCATAGGGATTTGGTGTGTTGGATTGTACCTGTTCCAGTGGCGTGTCGGAGTGCGCGGCGACCGCGCGCTCCTGGCGGCGATGGTTGTCGACGAATTTACGGTAGGCAATGGTGTGCAACCAAGTGTTGAGCGAGCTGGCGGCGTTGAAGCTGCCGATTTTCGCCCAGGCCGCCAGAAAGCTTTCTTGGGCCAAGTCTTCGGCCAGGTGGGCATCGCGGCACAGATGGACCAACAGCCGATAGATGGGCGCATGGTATTGCCCAATCAATTCAGCGCATGCCTCGCGGTTGCCCGCTAGGATGCGCTTCACAAGAGCGTTTTCTGACGGTTGTGTCACCGGTTGCTTTCCAGCCAGCTATGGGTTTAGACGCAGGGCACACGCCGAGTGTTGGCGCAAATTTTGAAAAAAAAATGCGCCAACGATCCGCTTCCCACTAGCGTCTAAGGGTGATAGTAACCGGCCGCGCCGGCAATAGATACCAAGTCCGACATCGCAACGGACGAGCACTCTTTTCTTTGGAGCGCGCGGATGTATTCAGTGGTTGATCGGCAGTGTTGGCTGAAATACGTTTTGCGGCGAGCGGAAGGCGCGTCGCCTAGGGGACTGAAATTGTCTTGGGCCGTAGCCTATTTGGCCGCCGGTTTTTTATCTGTCGCTGCATCAGGCGCATTGGCGGTCACTCCGACGGTAAATGGCTGGGATCTTCCAGAAGGTGGTAGTTGGAACAGTGTGGTCAATTGGGAAAACGGACACACGCCAACCATTTTGGAAGATGCCACGATTGGCCAACCCGCCACGCAGCCCAGTTCGCCGGCATCCGTGACATTGGATGCGAATCAAACGGCATACGGATTAACGCTGGATCCCGGGAGCGGCAAAACCATTCACGTCAATTCGGGCGCCGCATTAACCAACAGCCTGACGTTGCTTAGCGCCGACCCGGCCACCGCCGACGGCGTCACGAAGTTTGTGTCGATCAACGTGAAATCCGGTAGTGGCAATGCGATTACCGCCCCACTGGTTTTGGGCAACGGTGTGAGCGGATCGCTGGCGGCGGTGATCAATAGTTTGGATTCGACGTTTACGATTAGCGGGGGAATCTCGCAGTCGCCGCTGGGACAAACCTGGGGCGTGCAAATTGTGGGCAACAGTCAAGGCATCGTTGACTTTACCACCACCCCGGAAATCTACGGCGGCGATACCACGATTGGAAATGGCGGGATTCTCAAGCTTGATTTGAACAACGTGCTTCCCAGCGGCAGCACCGCCGGCAATGTGGTTTTGCAAGGCAATGGGTTGTTGCAGATTGGTGCGGCCACGGCCGAAACCATTAACGGGCTATCCGCCACTTCCACAACGGCCGTCGTGACGAATTCATCGGGACAATTTGCTACGACGTTGATGCTGGGCGGCAACAACGCCACGGCCGCATTTGCCGGGTCAATTACGAATCCCACCAATGCGGGCACATTGAGCATCTTGAAAACGGGCACCGGCACACAAACGCTGTCGGGCACGGACAGCTATCGCGGCACGACGACCATTTCCGGGGGCACGCTGCTGGTCGATGGCACGCACAACTCGGCGGGCAGCTACATTGTGACCACCAGCGCCGCCGTGTTAGGTGGCATTGGCACAATTAATTTGGCCAATGCTAATCAGATAGTCACCGTCAGCTCCGGCATATTGGCGGCCGGCGACAACGGTTCGGGCGTATTGAATATCAACGGATCGTTGACGTTTGCCACAACCGGACGGCTGGTCGCGGAATTGGGTGGCACAACACCCGGCGATGGCGCGGGGTTTTACGATCAGGTCGACGCCGGCAAAGTAACCTTGCAAACGGCGCGGCTGAGTGTGAGCTTGGTGAACGGCTTTCTGCCCGCTTTCCATGACGTGTTTTACATTTTGACACGGTCGGACGCAGGTATATTTCAAGAGAATCAGCCGTTTGACGCCATCAACGAAGGCACGACCATCAGCCTCGGCAATGGGATTACGGGAAAGGTCACCTATCACGCGAATTGGACCGGCAACCAGGCCACCAGCACACTGACCGGCGGCAACGACGTGGCGATTTACGACATCTTGGTTCCCGAGCCATCCGGAGCAACTTTGCTGGGTCTGGCAATGCTCGCGCTGTTTGCGGTTCGGAAGCACCGAGCGTGAACGACAATTTCACGCTGAACGGCCGCAGAGGTTCGCCAGACCCAGCTGTAAAATAATCCGCAGCGCTTCCCAGGCTTCGCCGCGGTTGATTTTCGATTGGCCGCGTTCACGATCGGCAAACAAAATGGGCGTTTCGCCGAAGCGCGCCCGGCGGCGGCGCAACAGCCAAAGCACTTCCTCCTGAAATGAATAACCGCGGGAACGAATTTGATCGAAGGGCAACTCCCGCAGCTTCGCCACACGATAACAGCGATAACCGCCGCTGACGTCTTTGGGCATAAGCCAGAGCATCCACCGTGCGTATAAATTGACAGCCCGACTCATCAGCTTCCGCTTCAGCGGCCAGCCGACCGTGCCGCCGCCGGGAATGTAGCGCGAGCCAATCATCACATCGACGGGCACAGCACCCTTACCCCGACCCTCTCCCAAAGGGCGAGGAAGATGCTTTCCTTCCATGCCGGCCAGCATGGCTGGCAAGTAGCGCGGGTGGTGGCTGAAATCGCCATCCATGTTCAGCACGTAATCGTAGCCGTGCTGCATGGCGTACTGCATGCCGGCGACAATCGCGGTTCCCAGGCCCTGTTTGCCGGTCCGGTGCAGGCAGTGAATGCGGCGATCGGCGGCGGCCTGGGCATCGCACCATTGGCCGGTGCCGTCCGGGGAGTTGTCGTCAATGGCCAAAAAATCGACCTGCGGAGCGGCCGCGAAAATTTCCGCGATCAACTGCGGCAAGTTTTCAATCTCGTTATAAGTGGCGCACATCACCAGCGTTTTGCCAGACGGCGCACGCGGCTCATCGACAGGGGCTTGCGCAACAGGCTGCTTTGGAACTACCGATGCCATGCGATGGAAGATGACCTACGACTTGTGCAGGCGGTCCGAGCGAACTATATTTCCCTGCGCCGAAGCGGAGGAAAAGAACGTAAGCCTACTCCGATTGAATGACACAGCCTAGCAGCTTGATGCCCTGCGCGTCGAGCAGTCGTTTGGCGTGGTCGGCCGCTTCCGGTGAGGTGCAGCCAAGCTCCACGTACAGCATGGCTGCGGTCGCCAGCGGCAGAAACAAATCGCAGGCGAGGTTTTTTGGCCCAGTCGAATGGTCGGAGTGCGCCTCGGCGATGATCGATCCCACGGCCACCAACAGCAAATCAAACTGGCGCGATAATTCCGCCCAGGCAGCTTTCATCCGCTGCATTGCGCCCGGCTCGAGCGCTTCCGATCCGCGGGTTAGCAATTTGATTTGCGGATGCAATGTGGATTGAATGGCCCCCGGCCATTCGGATCGGCCGTTGAGCACGTAGTTCAATCCCACATGCGTGTCGATGCCCAGGGTGTTGGCCAATCCGCAATTTGGGCCGGCCGCTTCCACCAGCAATATGCGCGATTCAGCATCGCGACGGGCGGCGTTCAGTTTGTCGACCACGCCCGTGGCCAGCGGCCATAGCCAAGCCGCGTTGTTTGTTTCACGGCCAGCATCTACCAGCAGCAGCGTGGGGTGTGTGGTTAAATCGAGCTGGGCGAGCAATTGATCGCGCAGTTCTCGAAATTCCGGCTGGAGATTCAACGGCGGTTGTATTGTTGGCGTGGGCGAGGCAGCAGCGAATGTTGCCATCGCTGGTGCTGCCTCCGCTGGCGGAACCACCGGAGGCAAGGGTGTGCCGCTGGGCCACGTTTTCGGCGCAACTGCCGGCGCGGGGCTAACAATGGGCGCCGTTTCCGGTGGCTTTGGGCGGGAAGCTTGTTCGCACGGCAGGTCGGCCAGCGGCGGGGGCGGTTCAATCACCGTGCAACAGGGCTGCAACAGCGGAGAGGGATCTTCTTCCGCCGACGCTGCGACATCCAACCGTGTAACTTCAGACCCGAGTGAAGAAACGATTTCGACGCTGGGGCTAAATTCCGCTGGCGCCGCTGTGCTGTCGCTAAGCTGCGAGGCCGCGGCTGGTGGCGGCGCGCCGGGCGGGTCGCAATCGGCTTTCGATGCTGCGAAATCGAATTTTGGCGACTTGAGATCTGCCAGGTCGGCCAGCACCATTTTCTGCAGTTCTTCCAGGCGGCGCCAATCGAGGTCCGCGGCCGATTGCTCGCCACCGAGTTCGACGGGGGCGCGCACTTCGCTGCTTGGCTGGGGCGCAGCCGGCTCATCGAGCGCCGACAAAATGTCCGGCAGCGGCGTCAATTCTTCGAGCGGGAAGGGATGATCCGCCGTTGTGCCGGCCAATTCCGCCGGCACTGGGCTCTGTGGCAACTGCGGCGTCGTGGTTTCGGGCGGCAACGCCATGTTTGGCGCATTCTCACTACTAGCAGCAGGCGCAACGGGAGAAGCCGAGTTGGCCTCGCCCAGCGCATTCGGCGAGCGAGATTCGATTCGCGTCAACGAATTGAGGAACAGGCCCATGGCAGAAGTCGGAATTCCTTAGGTGCGCAAGACGCCAGCGAAATTTTACCCGCGCCGCAGTTTGGCAAACAATTGACGATACTCCTGGCGACGCACGCGCGCCGGTGGTTGCTGCACCGGCGGTCTCATTTCCGGGGGATCTTCGATGACGATTAAATCGTCGTCGTTGATGGAAGTGGTGGAAAGTTGCGCCAAGACTTTCGGCGTCGCTGCCGGCGATTCGCTCGAATTGGCAATTGCCGCTGCGACACTTTCATTGGCCGCCGGCACTTGCGGTAAACTCGCTGCCGAATCGCTCATTGGCTCGAAGCCAGAAGCTGCCGCCGCCTGCGACGCGGCCGATGGTTGTTCGGCCGCAGTGGGAACTCCGCCCGGCCAGGTGGCGGGCGCCACGGCCATCGCGGGACGTGGCGAGGCGAGCTCTTTCACCGTGGCGTTGGCGGCTTTCAACAGCGCGGCCAAATCTCGGCTTTCGGGGCTACGGACCAGCGGCCGATTGGCCAGCGCATTGGTTTCCAGGCTGGTATAGCGATCGAGGACCACTTCTTCTTCGCGGAAATCGTTCCGAAACGGATTCGACCCTTGCGGAAATATTAATTCTACTTCGGGCCCAATGCTGCCGGCCGGGTGGAAATCGTCGTGATATTCGTGCGGCGGGGCAATTACTTCCCGCAGGCTGGCGAGCGCATCGGTTTCCGTGGCGGCGGGCGCATCGTCCGGTTGTGTGGCGGAGCGAAATGGAACCGCTGCGGGCAAATCGTCCAGCAGCTCGTCATCCAGCGTGCCGAACTCGACGACATTTTTTCCATCGACTGGCGCCGGCGCGCCCTGCGCCGCATTCCAGGGAGTGGGCAACTGCTGCAAATCGGCCCAGGCTTCTTCGATGCCCAAAGCGGTAATTTGTTGCATGCCGCCAGCAAACGCCAACAGCAGCACGTGATCGCACACTTGGTTGATGAGCCGCGGAATGCCGTCGGTGGCTTTGGGAATGGCTTCCAGCGCGTCGGGGGTGAAAATGCGCTCCGGCTCGCCTCCCACCTGGCGTATTTGGTGCCGAACGTATTCGATCGTTTGCTGCCGATCGAGCGCTTCCAAATAACAGCGCGTGGCCACGCGCTGATTGAAGGATTCCATTTTCGGATGCGCAAAGCGATCTTCCAATTGCGGGCTGCCGGCGAGCACCAGCCTGACGCGCGGCTGGCCATTGCGAATCAAATTGGTAATGAGTCGCAACTCTTCCAGCAGCCGCATGGGAAGCGTGTGCGCTTCGTCAACGATAAGCAACAGCGGCGCGCCGGCCAATGAAGCCTGATCCGGACTTGTCGTTTCGCCTGCCTTGCTGCGCGGCGAAAGATGATCGACCAGCGCTAGCCGCAAATCACCTTCTTCCATGCCACGGTATGGCAGCCCCAACTCAAACGAAATGGCTTGCAACAGCGCCCGGCGGGTGCACAGTTGACCGCTGGCCAAGAGCGCCACCTGCAGCGCGCGGCGAAACTGTTCCGCCAACACCTGGCACAACAGCGATTTGCCCGTTCCGGCCGGACCCACGAGCAGACCCACCCCTTCGGCCCGATCGATGCAGCGGGCCAAATTTTCGCGGGCCGCGTCGATGGAATCGCCCGGAAAATAGCGCTTCGCCGAAACCGCCGCGGCAAACGGACGCTCGTTGAAACCAAAACACGCTTCGTACATGAAGTCTCTTCTTAAGTGATGGTATGGGCGACTGGCGAATCAATAACCAATGACCAAATCCCAATGGCCAAAAATGATGTACCTGCGATTGGTCAATTGGTGCTTGGTCATTCTCACCGGGGCGCTGTTAGATAGCTTCGGCGTTTGGCAGCAGGGCAGATTAGGGCCGGACAGCAGGGTCGTGCTAGCAAAAGAATTTCTGCGAGCAAGCGGCCAGCGGATTGGCCAGCAAATGATTGAAAAATTGCTGATCCATCAGCGAAACAATCGTCAACATTGCCACCATCGCTACCAGAGATAGTTCCGCCAAGAGCAGCGTGCGGGCAATCCAGCGGGGCTCGCGGCCTCGATTTTCGCGGGCAGCACTCGCCGGCCTGGTTGGCAGAAAACCCAGAATCGAAATCGCCAGCCGTTGCCCTACTTCGGCGGCGGTGTTGAACACGGCTTCGGAAACGCGCGCCGACCGGGCAACAAGCGCCGCCGCGATGAATGCCAGCGCGCCGCACCAGTAAATTGCCAACTGCGGACTGGCGCCGATCATGGTCGTCGTGGGCGACGAGATGATAACGGGGTTGGGCACCTTAAGCGTGGCCAAATAATCGACCGGAATTTGCGCTTTGCGCTGCCAGGCGGCGCTTTCGGTGTTCAGCGCCTGGTAGCAGATTCCCTTCTCGTTTTGCAGACGAGCGGTTAGCTCTCGGTATTGATCGGCGGTGCTTTTCCATTCGGGGAGTAGCATCGTGAAAATGCTCGCCGTCGCGGGCGTCTTAGGCGTGGCAGTTGTAGGCAGCGTCGGTGAAATTTGCGGCGGGGCTGTCTGGGTGACGGCCTTTTGCTCCGCGGCTGGCATAGCGGCAGATGGATCCTGTTTCATCGCCACTTCCTTGGGCACGTTTTTCAGCCGCTCCTGCAGATCGGCGATCGATTGTTCCAACGCCTGCAATGCCGGGTGGGTTGGCAGCATGTTGGCGGCGAGCTTGGTATGTTGCGCTTCCAGATCATCCAGCTTGTCGTGCAAGTCCTGCCACTGCGGGTTGATGGCCACAAGCGGCCCGGAGGAGTTTTCATTAGCCGGTTGATCGGTCACTTTGTCGGCAGGCTGTGAAATTGCTGACGCAGCGGGCTGTGCTGTAGCGGCAGGAGCAGCAGCCCGTTCGAGTGCCAGCGGCGGTTGAGGAATTTCCTCGCCCGAGCTGGCCGGTTGCGCCTCGGCGGGCGGGGCACTGTATTGAGCGGCTGTGCGCAGCAAGTCGTCGAAATGCTGGCTGAGCAAATCTTGCAATTCAATTTCGGTCGTTTGGTAATGATCGACCGCTTGCTGCGCGGCACGGTAGGCGGTCGATCCCTCCTCGTTGGCGGCGGCAACGGCGGAGATCAATTTCGCCGGAATGGATAGCGGTTGTGAATCGTTCTCTGCGATTGCATCGGCCGAGGAATCCGCGCCGGTGGAGATCGTGGGCGTGCCTTCAGCTGGCATGGCGAAACCATGGCAGATGAATCCCACGCCAACCAGCGCCAACAAAAACACCGCCAGCGCCACGGCCACAAACACGTACAGGCGTCGCCAAGCGGTTTGGGTTGTAGTAGGCATTGCAGGCGGCTGGCGGTAGACAGCGGGCAGATATTACATAGCCCGACTGTGTCAGACGGGCAGGGTGTCATTCGGAACGGGATCGATAGGCGAACGCTATCACACATCGTTCGGTATCGGCCGGTCAATCCAGACAGCATGAAAGGGTTTTGCCCTGGCCGCGTTGTAACGCCGCCCGGCGTGGCCGCCCGGGCTAACGAAAGGGGAGTGCTAGCGTATAATTGTGGGCTGCCGATTTTTGGACGCCATGCTTTGTGAATTTCGCCGGGTGTATTGATGAGCCGATTGCCGTTTCAAATCAAAATTTGCGGGGTGACGTCGTCGGAAGATGCGGCGGTCGCGATTGAACATGGGGCCGGCGCGATCGGTTTGAATTTTTTTACTGGCAGCCGGCGACACATCGATCCATTGGAGGCGCAAAATATCGCGCGGGTCGATTCCCACGAGCTAGCAGTTGTTGGCGTGTTTGTGAACCACACGGTCAGCGAGATCGCCAGCATTGTGACCCACGTCGAACCCACGTGGGTGCAACTGCATGGGGATGAATTGCCTAAGGTAATCAAGCATGTGAAGGAGGCGGTGGATTTGCCAATCATGCGCGCCTTGCGTTGGGGGCCGGAAGGAAGCACGCCCATTGATGAATATCTGAAGCAGTGTGCGGCGCTGAATTGTTTGCCCGATGCGGTGCTGATCGATGCGCACAAGCCGGGCGAATATGGTGGCACGGGCGAGACCGCCGATTGGGAAGCGATTGCCCGATGGCGCGAAAAAAAACAGTTCGATGTTCCGCTGGTGCTGGCCGGCGGATTGACGCCGGAAAATGTGGCCGAGGCAATTCGGATCGTGAAGCCCGATGCGGTGGACACCGCCAGCGGCGTGGAATTTAGTGTAGCCGCGCCTCTCCGAGACGCGGACCCGAGTTTCGGAGAAACTCGGCTACGTGAAAACACTCCGGGCAAAAAAGATCCGGCGCGGGTGAAAGCATTCATCGAGGAAGCCAAACGCGCTTTCGCTGCAGTGTCTTAAACGGCCGTGGGTTAGGACGCAGCGTTCAATCGCCACGCTTGCGAAAATGCCTGTCCGCGTTTAGAATGGATCGTTTACGCAATTTCGGAAGCACTTGCACCGTAAAGAGTTAGCATCGATTTTGCACTCGAACCGATTTCAGGAGTTCACTGTGGCCACTGTCGAAGCCAAAAAACTGCCGTATAAAGTTGCCGATCTCGCCCTGGCCGATTGGGGGCGCAAGGAAATTATGCTGGCCGAGAACGAAATGCCAGGCCTGATGTCGCTGCGGAAAAAATACGGCAAGAGTAAGCCGCTGGCCGGTGCCCGGATTGCCGGCTGCCTGCACATGACCATTCAGACGGCGGTGCTGATCGAAACGCTGGAAGAACTGGGCGCGAAAGTGACCTGGAGCAGTTGCAACATTTTCTCCACGCAAGACCATGCGGCGGCGGCCATCACCAAGAGAGGAACTTGCCCGGTGTTCGCTTGGAAAGGCGAGACGAACGAGGAGTTCGATTGGTGCATTGAGCAAACGCTGTTCTTCCCCGATGGCCAACCGCTGAATTTAATTTTGGACGACGGCGGCGACCTGACCGCGATGGTGCATCAAAAATATCCGGAGCTGTTGTCGGGCATCAAAGGGCTGAGCGAAGAAACCACGACCGGCGTGCATCGGCTGTACCAAATGCACGAACGGGGCGAGCTGAAAGTGCCCGCCATCAACGTGAACGACTCGGTCACCAAGAGCAAGTTCGACAACCTCTACGGCTGCCGCGAATCGCTGGCCGACGGCATCAAGCGGGCAACCGACATCATGGTGGCCGGCAAGGTAGTCGTGGTGGCCGGCTATGGCGACGTCGGCAAAGGGTGTGCCCATGCCATGCGTTCACTGGGCGCCCGGGTGATCGTCACCGAGATCGATCCCATCTGTGCGTTGCAAGCAGCGATGGAAGGTTACGAAGTGACCACCATGGACGAAGCCGCTTCGCGGGGAAATATTTTTGTGACGGCCACCGGCTGCCGCGACGTGATTTTGGGCCATCACATGGAAGCCATGCCCAACGACGCCATTGTGTGCAACATTGGGCACTTCGATTTGGAAATTGACATGGCCTGGCTGAACGGCCAGAAGAACGTGAAGAAGCTGGAGATTAAACCGCAGGTCGATCGGTACACGCTGCCCAGCGGCAAATCGATTTTGGTGTTGGCCGAAGGGCGGTTGGTGAACCTGGGGTGCGCGACGGGGCATCCGTCATTCGTGATGAGCAACAGCTTCACGAACCAAGTGATTGCTCAAATTGCCCTGTGGACCGAGCCGGAAAAATTCCCGCTGGGCGTGCACGTGCTGCCCAAGAAAATGGATGAGGAAGTAGCCCGGCTGCATCTGGACAAGCTGGGCGTGAAGCTCACGAAGCTTTCGACCAAGCAGGCCGACTACCTGGGCATTCCGCAAGAAGGGCCGTTCAAGCCGGAGTATTACCGGTACTAGTGCAGGGTTGCAATTGAGATTTAAAATTATCTCTCGCAATCGCCAAGTACATACTTCTGCCTGAAACTCTCGTTCGACTAATACTGTTCAGTCGTCCATACTCCGCCATGGGCTGGATTGCCAATTAGCCGTTGACGATTTGGATCGACAACCCAATCCATGGCTTCCAATGGTATCTGTCCAATTAGGACAGGACATCCGTCTGGTAATTCGTTCACTTCGACGATGCAATCCCGATCTTGAATCGTAACGCGAACACCGCTAAATACGCCTATCTCTCGTGCTCCTCCGGCTGTCATGGTACGTCTCTTACGGTGAAGTTTGAGCCCGAGTTTCTGGATCATGCTGATCGGCATGGAGAGAGTCGATGCGCCTGTGTCGACAAGTGCATCGGAAACTTCAATTCGTCGGATGTCAGCACCCGCAAGTTTGCCATTATCGGCCAGCGTGAGGTCTTCCAAGTTTTCAATCAACGCCGTAACCGTTACTCGGCCCATTGTGTCAATTCCCACGGCAGCCTCCATTGTTATCGCACAATGGCATTGTAACAGAAAATCAAGAGTTTGGCAGCATCGGCGGGGGTTTGACAGAGGGGCAGGGTTGGGAGATAAACGTGGCGCAAGAGGACGAAACCGCAAGCGGATTACTGACCGCGAAAACTGATTTCAACCTCAGTGCACTGACCACTGACCACCAATCACTACATGCCATGCCCACCATCGCTCCGTTCCGCGCACTTCGCTACGACCTGAAGCAGGTCGATTCGCTGTCGAACGTCATCTGCCCACCGTACGACGTGATCGATTCCGATTTGCAAAACAAACTCTACAAGCTGCATCCGGCGAATGTTGTTCGCATGGAATTGAATCGCGATGAGCCGGGGGATGGGGACATCAACAACCCGGATGCCAACCAGCGCTATTCTCGGGCGGCGAAGTTCCTAAAGAATTGGCGGAGCGAAGGCGTGCTGTACGAGGAGCCCAAGCCGGCGGTGTATGTGTATCATCAATCGTTTGAGTACGCCGGGAAAAAGCACACCCGGCGGGGCTTCATGGTGCGCTGTCGGCTGGAACGGTTTGGCGAGGGGGAAATTTATCCGCACGAGGAAACGCTCTCTGGGCCGAAGGCCGATCGGCTGTTGCTGACGCGCGCCTGTCGTGCCAACCTGAGCCAAATTTTTGGCCTGTATCCGGATGCAGAAAATGCCGCACAGGAATTGCTGGAACAGGCCGTGGCCGAGCAGACACCGGTGGAGGCGACCGATCACTTGGGCTTGGTGCACCGCATGTGGACGGTGACCGATGAGGCCGTGATCAAGCGGCTCACGGACCTGATGGAACCCAAGCCGATGTTCATTGCCGATGGGCATCATCGCTACGAAACGGCATGCAACTATCGAGACGAACTGGAGACCGCCGGCAAGCTGACGCCCGATCATCCGGCCAACTACGTGCTGATGATGTGCGTGGGCATGAACGACTCCGGCCTGTTGGTGCTCCCCACGCACAGGCTGTTTCGCGGACTGGCGGCAATGGATTCCAAACAGTTGGCGGACAAACTTGGCCCGCACTTCACAACCAGGGTGGCCGGGGAAGGGGCCGATTTAGCGCCGACCGTGTGGGACGAAATCGAAGCGGCCGAGCAGCAAGGCACGTTGGGTTTCTTCACCGGCCAGGATGAACGTTGGACCGTGGCCAAAGTAACCGAAGCGGGCCGCAAGCGGATGGCGGAAATTGCCGCCGAGCATTCGGCCGATTGGCAAGGCCTGGGCGTATCGCTGCTGCATCGCTTGGTCGTAGACACGCTGCTGGCCGCCAAGGATTTGCCCAAGCCCAAGTACGTGCACACGGTGGACGAAGTCGTGCAAAGTTTGGAACAGGGAGATGCCGCTACGCGCGATGCCACCGGGGTGATGGGGCAGGGGGGCCGGTTTGAATTCGCGGCCCTAGTGATGCCCGCCACGGTCGAGCATATTCGGCAGATCAGCCAGCACGGCGAACGGATGCCAGCGAAAAGCACATATTTCTATCCGAAACTGGTCAGCGGCCTGGTGATTAATCCGCTGGAGTGAATAAAAGGCAGAAAGCAGAAGGCAGAGGGCAGAATTCAAAAGCTACTGGTTTGGCTCCGCCTTCTACCTTCTATCTTCCGTCTTCTGCTTTCTGCATTCAGCTTTCTGCCTTCTGCATTTCCCCCCTGTTTCACGTGGAACCGGCTATCACGCCAGCAATGCTTGCATATTTTGGGTGTTTCACGTGGAACAGGCGCTTTTGTGGAACCGTAGGGTTTCACGTGAAACGTCCGGTTATGGGATATCCGCTGCCTTCGGCAAGCTCGTTATAACCTGACCCCGCGGCGGTCCGAAAAGCATTACGGCGGGGCTGACACCTTCTTGTCACTCCAGCGTTACAGCGCCACTGCTGGGTCACGGCTTTATCAGTTGGAAAAGGAATTCCCACGTGGGCCGAATTTTGTGTGTGGCAAATCAAAAGGGTGGCGTCGGCAAAACGACCACCGCGGTAAACCTGGCCGTCGGGCTGGCGCTCGGAGGGAGGCAGACCTTGCTGATCGATTTAGACCCGCAGTGCAACGCCACTAGCGGCGTCGGGCAAAAACCGGTCGCACGGCACCCGCTGGTTTCGCAAGCGCCCTGGAAGGAATCGCTGCTGCCAACGAAGTTGGCGAAATTGGAGCTGCTGCCGGGCAGTCGCAGCTTTCAAGATGTGGAAGCTTTGGCCGGTCCCAACAGCCAGGCGGCTACTTTGCGGCAGCACATGGCCAGCGGGTTGAGTTCGTACGATTTTGTGCTGATCGATTGTCCACCATCCTTGGGGCAACTGACGCGCACGGCTTTGGCCAACAGCACCGAAGTGGTCATGCCCATTCAATGCGAATACTTCGCCATGGAAGGCTTGGCCCAAATGATTGAAGTGATTCGCCAGGTGATGAAAGAAAAAGACCAGCGCCTGCAGTTTGGCGGCATCGTGCTGACGATGGTCGATGACAGCTTGGAATTGACCCGTGAGGTGGAGGATCAGGTGCGCGATTTTTTTGGAGAAATTGTGTACCGCACGGTCATTCCCCGCGACGTGGCGGTTTGCGAAGCCCCCAGCCACGGGTTGGCCGTGATTGAATACGCCCCTCGATCCCGCGGCGCCTGGGCTTACGTGGAACTTTGCCGCGAAGTGCTGGAAGCGGCGTAGGGAAATGCAGTGGGCGGCAGGCGGCCGGCAGAAAGCAGATTGCCAAATAAAAGTTTAGCCGCGACGCGCTAGCGGAGCGGGATTTTCAAAACAGCGAATCACTAAATCAAACTAACCCGGAGGTTTTTTCATGAGCACCACACGTCGACTGGGCCGCGGATTGGAAGCGCTGCTGGGCCATCCCTTTGGCAGCACGGGAGAAAACAACGAAAATGCACCGGCCGAGTCATCCACGCCAATTTCTGTCGAAGCGCTGGTTGCCGTGCAGCCCGAAGCCATTGCCGATACGCAACTGCCCAGCGGCATGACGCAGCTTAGCGTGTACGATATCGACGGCAGCCCACACCAGCCGCGCGACGATTTTAACGATGCCGACTTGGAATCGCTAACCCAAAGCTTGCGCGATCATGGGCTGATCCAGCCGATTGTGGTTCGCCGGTTGGGCGATCGGTATCAACTCATTGCCGGCGAACGTCGTTTACGCGCGGCCATTAAAGCCGGTTGGTCGCAGGTGCCGGCCCAAATTCGCGAGGCCGACGATCGGCAAGTGGCCGAGCTGGCCATCATCGAAAACTTGCAGCGCAAGGATTTGAACGCCATTGAAAAAGCGGCTTCGTTCCAGCAATATCTCAACAACTACGGCTGCACGCAGGAAGAGCTGGCCGGCCGATTGGCGGTCGACCGTTCCACCGTGGCCAATCTGATCCGTTTGTTGGAATTGCCCGAAGTGGTGCAGGAAGCCGTGTGCAAAGGCGCCATCAGTGCTGGGCACGCCCGGGCTTTGCTGCCGTTGGGCGATCAGCAGCGCCAAGCAGAATTTTGTGAAAAAATTAAAAATGAGGAATTGAGTGTCCGCACCACCGAGCAATTGGTGCAGGAAACGTTGGACCAAGCCGGCGAGGTGCAGTTGACGGTAGTGGATGAAAACGGCGAATCGCATCCGGCCGCAGCTTCGCGCCGACGAACCCGCAGCCGGCAAACGGCGTCGTTGGAGCAGGAGTTCAAAGGGGCGTTGGGCACCAAAGTGCAAATTAGCCAAACGGCCAAAGGCAAAGGGAAAATTGTGATCCACTTTGCCAACCACGACGAATTTGAACGCCTCCGCGGGCAGTTGACGCATGGCGTTCAGCCGCAAGCGCAAACGGGGTGAACCGCTAATTTCACCACGGAGGCACAGAGGCCACGGAGCGGAAAAGATTTTCGGAGAGCCGTTTAGCCGCGACGCGCAAGCGGAGCGGTCATTCGCTGGATCGCTTCAGTTCATGCGATTGTTTAATCGGCCATTAAGTGTTCACATGAACACTTAATGGCCGTTGTCATTTCTGGGTCAATCAGATAAGATTGCAGTTTCCTCCGGGGCGTAGCTCAGCCTGGCAGAGCGCTTGGTTTGGGACCAAGAGGCCGAAGGTTCAAATCCTTTCGCCCCGACTACTTACGACGATGCCTGTCAGAGTTCGTCAGAGATTAGCCGGAAGCGGGCACTTTGCAGCCTGGCAGAGCGCCAGCTTTGGGAGCTGGAAGTCGCAGGTTAAAATCCTGTCTCCCCGACCACGGGGGACATTCTACGGAAAGCCATAATGTCCTCTTTTCTCTCCAGGGGGGGTCGATGTGGCCGAAGAAACTTGATGGCTAGGCCAGCCATTAGAGCAGTGGCCTGTCAAGCAGGGAACTTCATTTTGGTTGGATGGCAACAAAGTCGAAGTCTATGTTGGTGGGATGATTTGCCATGTCCACTGTACAAACAGAGAAACCTTTGTTCGAGACGTTGTAAATCGATACCGCGTAGTTCGCAATGTAATCGGAAACGCGCGGCGTCACGACAACCTGCGGCGGTTTTGTAAATGGGGTAGGGTCGAACTTTACGTTTGTCTCGCCCGTCCGTGTGCCTGCATTCGTGGTCACACTGGGGCTTCCAGTTTGGAAATTGCCCGCCCTCACCGCACCCGTAGTAACAATTGGAAGAGTGAGCTGATCGAGGCTGTCTCGAATCTTATCACAGTCTGTCTTTGCAGTTTGTCTCATCTTCTCGATCTCATTGGTCGCTATCGCGGCAGCACCATTATTGATCGCTAACTTGGCGGCCGCGAACGCCGCTGTAAAAGCGGCGGCTGGCGTTACGATTAAACCGGCAATTCCGAATAGCCAAACCAAGAGGATTTTGGTTTGTTTGCGAACCAAAAAGTATTCACTGTTTAGATAGTCCAAGTCGTCGGTTGTTAGGGTTCTTGGCATGATATTTCACTCCGTTTCAGGTGAAAAAGCGGCGTCGCGATGAGCTACAAGCATACGTGAAATCAAAGGGCTTGGTATTGCATAGGATTGAGTGCCCACATGAAATGGCTGCCTTCATTTCAACGTCTCACTTCGCTTTAGGTTCTTCACGGTACGGTTTGCCCGCTTTGTAGAGTTCCAGCCGGGCGCGGAGGTCCTCGGGCTTTTTGTCGCTTTCGGACTCAAGCCCCAAATCAATCGCCTTAGTTTCCCATCTGATGGCAGAATCGTAGTCTCCTTTTGCTGCGTAGGCTGCGGCGAGAGTGTCAATTGGATCGGCAAATCGCCAATCGCTCAAGTCACAAGCCTTGGAGCCGGATTCGATGGCTTTTACTCCATCACGAAATTGCTCATCCGGGCAGGTCGCCAAAATCCAAGCGCGGTTGGCGTACGCCCAGTAGTGCTTTGGATCGAGACGAATCGCTTCATTATAATCCGCTATCGCTTTTTCGTAGCTTCCTTTGTGGCGATAGGCTTCTCCACGATCATTGCGGCACAGCGCATCGCCCGGAGCACGCCGGATCGCTTCATTGTAGTCGGTGATTGCAATGTCGTACTCGCCCTTGGCATTCCACATCATGCCTCGGTTGTTATAGAAATAGGCCCACGTGGGATAGAGCCGAATTGCTTCCCCTTCATCGGCGATGGCTTTATCTAATTCACCCATTTTTTTGCAAGCCCAAGCCCTGTTGTGATAATTGCGATAGTCATTGGGATCATTTTGGATTTTTGCGGTAAAGTATGCGATGGCTTGAGCCAGCGGCACCACATCTGCTTTCTGAATCCAACCGTGGCTCACCCAAAGCCAGTCGCCGTTGGTTTTGGTAACGGTGAATATGTCGCCAAGTTCAATGTGCGTGTTCACATCCTTGCCGCTCTCGGCCAGCTTGGCGTCCCAGGTTTTGACCATTACCTTGTCGCCAGGTTTGTAGGTCTGAGCATATGCGGCTGCCGAAAATAGGGACGATACGGAAATCGCTAAAAAGTAAATGCAAAACTTGCGGTGTCGCATTGATGTTCCTCAGTAGATATTGGATTGCATGATACAGTTTCACTTTTTTTCCAAATCTTCGGTGGGGTTTTTCCCGGTCTTGCACCAAGTGTTGAATTTAGCTTCATCCCAAAAGTTCACGGTTGGACTCACTTGGTTCCAATGGTCCCATGTTCGATTTGGATTAGCGGCGAGATCATGAGGAATTTTTTTATCATAGAATTCGTCAACCAAAAAAGTGTAAAAGACCGCGCCGTCTAGGTCCCTAGTTCCCTTAATTTGCCCCATGATGAAGCAGCGGTCGGGTTGCTTTTCCCCGCAATGCGGACACTTTTGGCCGAACGTTACAAGGTACTGCGGGCTATTTTCAGTCCAGACGCATTCCGAGTGCCGTGTGAAAGCGAAAGCGAGAGAGATGATACTGAGATTCGACGCAAGAAGTCCTAGTACAAATCCGACCGCCAGAACAATTAAGTAGCGAGGCGAACCGAACATGGTCGAATCTCCAGTTACGTGACGAGACGTTTGGGGACAAGAGAACTGCCAGGAAACGACAAACCGCACGGCAGCCCGGCATTCTAACAGTAGCCAAAAGAGGAGGCAACAATTCCGGCTAACCATTCCGAGGCCCGTTTAGGATATTGCAGTGGAAGGCTGAGTCCGCAAAAATACGGCTGAAAGCCCTGGCTTCTCACGTCAACGGAGATAATCCAATGCTGTATGTCGCAGGTCCAAATACTGGCATCTGGAAATTGCCCGACAATTTCAATCCCGCAAATGGATTCGTTCTTCCTCAGTTTCCATACGTCGCCAAGGCCGCAGGTGATCCGAACAGGTGGGGTTTCACCATCGCGTCGAAGCGCATCTTCGTGACCAATGGGGAGGGTCTTTTCTTTTGGAGTCAGAACGGTTGTCCGCTCACACCGATTCTAACATCGTTGATTGGACCAGGTGGGAATTCTGGACCACAGGCTGGGATTGCTGCGACGCTTGACGGAGTGCTATGGGCTTCCGGGAACAGCAGTCTTTGGAACTTGGTATGGAACCAGCAACTTAGCCAAGGTGACTACAGTCCGATAAAGCAACCTAACGGAGCAGGCGGACCCAATGAATTGTATTACCGCGCAGGCGTTCTCGTCTCCTGTGACAGCGATACGTTAAGGTTTGTTCGGACGAATGGGACTAACCGATTGAACGTGGGCGACTTGATGCGTGGTATTACTGGCATTGAACTCGGCCTACAACCAATTGGCGGCGTGCCGTATACACCGATGGCAGTCTACGTAACTGGTGAAACGATACTTCGCGTCACGGTCGGCTGGTCTAACAACAATGACGTTCAGAACAACATTCAGTATGCAAATAGTCGAGTATTTGAGTTGGAAATCGAAAATCTAGCGGCGAGTCCGGGCACACCGGCGCATTTCAACGTCACGAACAACTGGCAAATTACCGGCCAAATATGGGGCGTGACTCGCGCAAATTCGGATTTGATCGTGGCGCTACTCGGTCGTGGTTGCGTGAGAAACGTGACTCAGAATTATGACGTTTTCCTGCCCAACGAGGACTACGCGAAATGGATACAGTGGGTTCCAGACAACGAAGCTCCGTAGCACCAAACCAGCTACGGAGAGCGCTTGATTCCTGACCAAGCGCTCTAGTTGCATCGCGTTTGAAGTTGAGTACGATATACGCGACGTCAGAGAATGTCAGAGCTTGGTTGTGACGAACAGTGACGAATAAGCACTTAGAGTGACGAAGGAATGAGACGCAAAATCGGCAAGAATTAACGCAACTATTTATCTGTTAAAGCGTTATCCTCTTCCGCAGGTCGCCTAGAGTTTGACATTTGGGACCAAGAGGCCGAAGGTTCAAATCCTTTCGCCCCGACTGACAGTAAATTGCCGAAAGGTCATTTTCTTAGACCCGGAGCCAGCCGCGGAAGCCTCTGCCTGAGTAGTAAGACTGCGGTCCGTTATGACACACGAAGACGTGGTCGTAGCGGCGATCACAAAACAGGGCGCCGCCAAGTTTTCTAATAGCAGAAGGTGTTTTTACCCAGCTCGATGTTTTCGCATCGAAGACGCCAAGCTTCTGCAGTTGACGATATTCTTCTTCCGTCAACAGCTCGATGCCCATCGCGGCTGCCATGTCAATTACGTTGGCTGATGCATCCGGTCTTCCTTTAATGTTCGCCTTCTGGGCCTCTCGGTCGTAACAAACATTTCTACGGCCTTGGGGACTTTCCGCTGAACAATCATAAAAAATGAATTCGCTCGTCTTTTTTTCACGACCAACGACGTCCGGTTCACCGCCAGTACGTTCCATTTCATGGAGCGACCAGAGTTTTTCGGTATTGGCTTCCAGCTTTGCCTCGACATTAGCCCACTTGAGACCTTGATGACGGTTCATGTTTTTCTCAAATCGGGCTTTCAATGCTCGGAGGAGTTCCTCGCATTGCTTTGGTGACAGCTTTTTGGACGTTTTGCCAGCCATTGTAACTTCTCCTAATTGATCAATTCTAACCAGGCGGATGTGCGCTGCGACGAATACCGATCCTTTCGACCGTCTTAAAGGATCTAGTATAATTCACCTGCTTTGGTGCATTTTGGCATGAGCGATTTATTGGGAGATGAGTATGAGATTGACCGCTGTGTTGACGGTTTTGTTGACCGTGACATCGGTGGCTGCCCAAACGGCAATGCCCACAAGGCCACCAATTACGGGCCTCTCGCACATTGCATTGTACTGCCACGACCTCGATCAGTCGCGGGCGTTTTATAAAGACTTCTTGGGATTTGACGAACCGTATTCGTTGAAAAACCCCGACGGCACGCTGCACCTAACGTTCATCAAAATCAACGATCGACAAAGCATCGAGCTATTTCCGGAAAAGGAGCCGAATACCGATCGGCTGTATCATATTGCGCTGGAGACCGACGATGCCGAAGCAATGCGGCAGTATCTCGCCGCGCAAGGCGTCAAAGTACCGGACCAAACGCCCAAGGGGAGAATCGGCAATGCGAATTATTTCATTACCGATCCGGACGGTCGCACGGTGGAAATTGTGCAGTACTTGCCGGACGGCATGACGGTGCAAAACAAAGGCAAGTTTTTGCCCGACACGCGCATTTCGAAAACTCTGGCGCACGTGGCATTTTGGAGGGGAACCTGGAAGCCGCCAAGCAATTTTACGAGGGAACTCTGGGCTGCAAAGAATTTTGGCGGGGAGCGAAAAGCCCGGACGCTTTGTCGTGGGTGAACGAACGAGTGCCCGAGGGCACTGGATATTTGGAACTGATGCTGTACGCGCAGCTACCCGATGCCGATAAGCGCGGCGGCCAGCACCATTTGTGTCTGGAAGTTCCCGACGTGGAAGCGGCGCAGAAAACTTTGGAAGGGCGGGCCGAAAAAATCAATTACACGCGGCCCATGCAAATTCAGACGGGCGTGAATCGCAAGCGGCAAATGAATATTTACGATCCCGACGGCACGAGAGTGGAATTGATGGAGCCGCAAACGATTGACGGCGTGCCGGCTCCATCATCGATGGCTCCGCTTCCGCATCCGACACAAAAGCCCTGAGTTTGCGGCCGGCGGCGAGAATACAATGTTCGTTGAGATCAGCCCTGGGTTGAAATATTCCACTGCGTGGCGGCGGTTGAGGGGCCTGCCATGCAGCGATCGCTAGCTTATGATGAACGAACGAAATAGTTTATCCCGCGTACTTCCCCAAAGGGCAAGATTGCTTCGGAAATAGCGAACAGCAAGAGAGTGGTCGCTCCAGAAGCATTGGCATCCTCATTTTCTTGATGACGGAATGTTGACAATTCGCAAGTCTCACGGCGAATGATTTATGCGTCTGCTTGTCGCCTGTCCGCAATGCAAGCGCCAGTATGATGCAACCCAACTCGGGGTGGGCACGCGCTTCCATTGCCGTTGTGGGCAAGTACTCACGGTGCAATCGCCGCAGGCCCATGCCGCGGCGGTGACGTGCTGTTCGCACTGCGGTGCCCCACGGCCAGAAGGCGCGCTGAGCTGCGCCTATTGCGGGGCCGAGTTTACACTGCACGATCGCGATTTGGATACCGTTTGCCCGCACTGCTTTGCGCGGGTGAGCAACCAGGCTCGGTTTTGCGAGTTTTGCGGAACGGCGATTCATCCGGAAATGTCGGCGGGCGAAACTTCGCAGTTGATTTGTCCAGCCTGCGGCGAAGGGCACACCCTTACCAGCCGGGCCTACGGCAACGTTTCTGCCCTGGAGTGCCAGCGCTGTGCCGGTTTGTGGCTGAGCAACGAAGCATTCAAGCAGCTCACCGACCAGGCAGCGAAGGAAGGCGTGCAGAACGATCCGCGTTGGACGCCAGCGCTGGCTCGCGCGCCGCAAGTCGACGTGCCCCTTCCCCACGATGGCGTACATTACCGACCGTGCGTGATGTGCCATCAACTGATGTTGAAGCAAAATTACAGCCATAGCGGCGTACTCGTTGATGTGTGCGGCAAGCACGGAGTATGGCTTGATGCGGATGCCTTGCCGCGGATTATCGATTGGATTCATGCCGGCGGACTGGTGTGGATGAACAACCAAGCGGCGCAGCGGCAGGCCGCAGAGCAAGCCCGACAGCAATCCCAGGCCAAGGCGGAGGCGGAATTGATTGAAAGCAATATTCAGCCTGCTCGTCCCTCCCGAAATTTTGACTTGGGAGGGAGCGTGGTGGCACGAATTATTCGCTGGGTGCTGGGCATTTTCTCCTGAGCCTGGCACTGATGCTGGCTGCCGTTCCGGAAAGCGCATGGTCGCGGGAAAATCTACATGCACATTGCCATGCGGCGCCCCAGGGCAGGGTTTTTACCGGAATTCTCTGTTGATCGCCCTCGATCTTGCAATTCCGGGGACGCTTTTGTTGGCCTACGAATTCCTGGGCTCGTAGCATGCACGGCAGAAATCAACACCAACCTGCGAGCTAGTTTCCGGCATAGGCGGAAATATCCCAGACACGCAGCGTGGCGTCGTCGGCCACGGAAACCAATTTGTTTCCATCGGGTAAAAAGAAGAGATTGCGGATGGGCTGGAAGTGGCCGAAAAAGCCGTGCAACTCCTTGCCGGTGGCGACATCCCAGAGTTGCACTTTGGCGGAATCGCCGGCGGTGGCCAATAGTTTATCGTCGGACGAAAAAGCGATGACCAATGTTTCGCCGCCGACATGCCGGAGGGTAGAGATGTTCGCTTTCGCTTGCCAATCGTAAATGGTCACACGGCGGTCCGCATTCAGGTAAGCGAATTTCAAGCCATTGTGGGAGGTGGCCAGGGCCTTGCCGCTGACGTATTTGGCGGCGGCGTCCGGCAGCTTGTCGATTTGTTTTCTCGAGGGGACGTCCCATAGCGTGACGCCGTCGTTTTTTGTGGCCACCGCCAAAGTTTTTCCGTCGGCGGTGAAAACAACGCCCATAACTTCAGAAGGCAGATTGAGCGTGTCGGCGTGCGCTTCCAGCGGAATTTTTCGCAAGCAGACGAGGCGATCTTTCCCGCCGCTGGCCAGCAGCGCGCCATCGGGAGAAAACGCCAATGCTTGAATCACGTCGTTATGTCCCAGCAGGGCCGCGAAATCTTGCTGGCCTTTGGAAAAATCGCACAATTCCAGGCCAAACGAAAGACCGGCCCGCACGCCCGCTTGCGCCTGAGCAATGGGTCCGCCGGCTACGGCAATCATGGGCTCGCTGGGATGCAGCGCCATGACGGTTGAATCGCGACCGAACGTCGGCTCCTGGCGGAACGGCTGCCACGTACTGGTGTCCCAGAAGCGGAATTGAATTCCGTAACCATCCCCTTCGGTCACCAAATAACGTCCGTCCGCCGACAGCGCCGCACAAGAAACGCCCTTGGGATCGACGACAATCAACTTTTCCTCGTCGCCAGCAGCCTCGTCGGCCTCGGCCCACTTTTGCCAACGGCGCAATTGTATTCCCGAACCCAATAGGTTGACCTCTTGCCGATGGAACCCCAAAATCGGCAGCGCTTTGGCGGCGATTTCGTGATCGTACTTCAGCAGGGCCAGCATGCCTGCCCGACCGGCGATGTAACTGGAATCGTCGTATGTTTCCAACAGCGGTTTCAGGCCGCGCTTGATGCGATTCCAATCGAGCTGCATTTCGGCAAAGTAATCGGTCGTGTTATAGCCTGCCAGCGATAAGGCAATGCGGGCATACACTTCGTCGCCGCGGTCCAAAAGCGTATCGCACGTGTCGCTGGCCCAGTCGGCCAATTCACCATTTGCGCCACTCCAGCGCGGCAGCCGAGCGGAAGCCGCCTGCTCGTACAATGGGAAGTAAAACGGGTCGATGTCGGTTCCCTTTTTGAAAGCCGCATCCATTTGCTCGCGGGGAAGACTAATGCCCATGCAAATGATCATTTGAATGCGATACAGTTCCGGATCTTTCTCGTCCAGTTTTTCGGCGTCTGCAATGACGTCCAGCGCCGCATTCAACTTTTCGTGAAAAGTGCGCCACCCTTCCTGAGTAACCGTGCTCGCCCAGCCGCTGCCTCGCGCCGCCCAGCCTTCGCTCACCAAAGCCTCGGCTTTCTCGACCAGTGGCGCAATAGAATCGGGCTTTGCAGTGTGCCACTCGTCCAGCAGAGCCTGAAAAGCGGCCCAATCGTTATCTTTCGGCAGGTTGAGGTTGATGTAGAACGCCGACAGCGTCGATTCGCCACTGGCAAAGCAGCCGCGCGTTTTGCGATATTCGTCGGCCTTGGCTGTGAGTTTGTCGAATTGCTTGTCTTGCAGCCATTGGCGCGTTTCGTTCGCGGCGGTCCACACGTCATCTTCCGGCCGTTCGCGCAGGCAATTCACGTCCCACAAATACAATTTACCGTTGACGTGCCCCGTCAGCGATTGGTGCTGCCGAAGCGCAAACGTGGTTGCCGTTACGGCGGAAACCGGCATGGGAAATTGTCCGGCGAATTGCTCGTCCTTAGCGCGCCAGAATTCAATGGCACCGTCGCCGCCGAGCAGCGCAAAGTAATCGCTGCCGATCGGCAGCACTCGTTCGATGTTGGACAAGCTGCTGACGTGCATCACACGGATGGAGGTGTCGAACTTATCAGAATCGGGAATTTGTGCCGCCGTGCAAAAGGTGTGATGGGTGGCCGTCAGCAGGAACTTGCCGTTAGTGGAAATGGCGAAATTCCGGTTCGGGCTGGCGCTTTGCAGAGTAACTTTTTCCAGCGGCGTCCAATCGCCGACCGACCAGCGGCAGACATCAAGAAAATCGCCGGTGGCCCACAATGTTTTTCCATCAGGGCTGAACCGAATGGAAAACAGAGGGCCGGTTGCGGCCGGATGTTTTGGCAGCGGCGTGCATTGCGGCGATGCATCGGTCAGCTTCCAGGTATAAGCGTTGCCCGCGTCGTCCAGCGCCACGACGTAGTTGCGGTCGACCGTGACGCCCAAATGAACGATGCAGCTCGTTGGGCCTGCTAACGATTGCTCCACGGTTCCCGTTTCCAAATTGCAAACATACAGAACTTTACTGGATCCGGCCGTGATGACTTGTTTGCTGCCTGCGAGAACGACCAACGCTTTTAATTGGCCCTCCAGGCCCGTGATGCTGCGCACTTCGCGACCGTCTTCCAATTGCCACAGCCGCAAAGTTCCGTCATCGGAGCAGGAAACCGCTTGTTTGCCATCAGGAGGAACAAATTGCACGCTGTTGATGCGATCGTGATGCCCCACCAGTTCGCGCAGCGGCTTGATATTTTTCTTGGCTTGCTTGTCGACATTGAATTCGTGTGGTGGGGCCGGCGCGGGTTCTAAAAACTCGGCTGGCGATTGAGCTGCCGATTGTGCGCACAGTGCCAAACTAACCGCCAACAGCAAGGCGGCGTGCAACCACCGTCGCGCACACAGGCCAAAATTGCAGAAATGGACGATGGAGGGGCCCATGATGGCACCGGAATGTGCGATGAAGAGCGGGTGACAGCAGCGATTCAATCTACCCCACCGTTAGAATGGTTTTCAAGCATTGCCCTCGATATTCCTCGATTAAAATGCGTGGAAACGCCGTCGAATTGGCAGGCATCGCCCGGCAAATCGCTGCCGAAGCTACTATGCAAAATCGTCGCGAAAAAAGTTCTTTCTTTCCCCACCAGAATGTGTTACTGTATTGCCTAATCGGATTAGCTGCGGCTGGAACCCGCGGCGCAACAGATGGAGGCAACTGTGAAGAGGCACCGTGTCGGATCGTACTCTGTCCGCGCATATTTTCTTTCTTTGCGCACAGCCCGGCGGTTGTTTACCGCGGGAATTGTTTTGTTGGCGGCTGTTCTGGCGCCGACGTGGGTTCAGGCGTCATCGATCAGCTTCGCCCAATTTGCGGAAGCGAATCCGGGCGGAAATTTATTTTCCTATCTGGATAACAGCACCGAGGCGCAATTTGGCACCAGCACTGGCGGACCGCTGGGCGCCACCGTTCCTGTGAACTTCACTTATCTGACTGTCGGGGGCTCGCTGCCGGCCGATTTGTTGGGAAATCAGAATGCCACACTGAGCATGACTTCCAGCACCAAAGGCGCGACCACGCTGCTGGGCGGAATTGTTGGAAATCAAATGCTTACCGGGGCCGGAACACTAAGCGACACCATTACCATTACCCGCAACTTGCCGGCGGCGGAAGGCAACAACACGCGCACCAACTTGCTCACGTTAACTTTCACCGGGCAACTGCTGGGGGTGATTAACGGCCGTACGCCGCAGCTCAGCAGCGACACCGGATTAGGAGCTGCATTCACAGTGACTTACAGTTCCGACTTTTTAACATTCAATAATTCGGCGGAGAAAGATTTTTCGCTGACGTTCAGCTCCTGGACCAACACTGGCGATGGCAACGGTCTAGCGCAAGACCTTATCAGTGGTTTCTTCGCCTCCGCCAATGCCAGCGGTGCCGGCACATTTGACGGAACCGCCACCGTGCCGGAGCCCGCAACCTGGCTGCTTGGCACGATTGGCGTGGGCCTGCTGCTCATTGCCAGGAAGCAGTTTCGGCTGCTGACCTTGGCGAAATGCCTTGTCCATTGCTAACGGCCGGTTTCTTGGCAGCAGGGCCGCGGTTACAATGAGTGGGTCTCTTGAAGTTCGCCTTTCGGCGACCTGGAACTCAACTCATTCACCGGCCGCAGCATGGTAGAAGTCACTACGACGGCGAAAAAAATTATCGCCAATGTCGAACAAGCGATTGTCGGCAAGCGGCAACAAATTGTGCTTTCGCTTGTCGCCTGGTTTTCCGAAGGGCATATTCTGCTGGAAGATGTCCCCGGTGTCGCCAAAACCATGCTAGCCCGGGCGTTGGCGGCGAGCATTGGCTGCTCGTTCAAGCGTATTCAGTGTACGCCCGACCTGTTGCCAACCGACGTGACGGGCGTTTCGGTGTTCAACCAGAAATCGACGGAGTTTGAATTCCGGCCGGGCCCCATTTTCGCGCAACTGGTGCTGGCCGACGAAATCAATCGCGCCACGCCCCGCACGCAGGCGGCATTGCTGGAAGCGATGGCCGAAAGCCGCGTCACGGTGGACGGCCAAACCCACACACTTGCGCCGCCGTTTTTGGTCATCGGCACGCAAAATCCCATCGATCATGAGGGGACATTTCCCCTGCCCGAAGCACAATTGGACCGGTTTCTGATACGGTTCAGCCTGGGTTACCCCACGCCGGAAGAAGAAATCAAAATGTTGGATATGTTGAAGCAGGTGCATCCGCTCTCACAATTGAAAGCGGTGACGTCAGCCGAGGAAATAATTGCCTGCCAACAAGCCGTGCGGCAAATTCATGTCGACGACAAAGTGCGGCGGTACATTGTGGAAATCATCCACCGCACCAGGCAGAACGAAGATTTAGCACTGGGAGCCAGTCCCCGGGCATCGCTGGCGCTGTTTCGCGCATCGCAAGCCATGGCGGCTATGCTGGGAAGGAATTTTGTTCAGCCCGATGACATCAAGCGCGTGGCCACGGCCATTTTGGTGCACCGTGTGATTTTGCGTCCCGAAAGCCGGCTCAGAAAAATCACCGCGGCCAAAGTCATCGAAGAGACCATTAGCGAAACGCCTGTACCGACCATGCAGCCCCAAACCGGGCGCGCGGTGTTTGAGCCGTAGTTTGAAATCGAATCGACAAGGCAATTGCCATGCGTTGGTTTGCCGGCGCCGTATTGATCTTGCTGTTTTCGCTGGCTTTCGGCCTGGGCCTGCTGACTTATGCCATGTACGCGCTATTGGGCATTATGTTAGTCAGCCGCGTGCTTAGCCGGGTGTGGATTGAAAGTCTGGCGGCGCAGAGAGAGTGCAATCGCCTTTCGGCCAGCATTGGCGATCGGGTGGCCGTGAACATCAGCGTGCAAAATCGGGGCGCGATACCCATTGCGTGGCTGCTGATGGAAGATTTGCTTCCCATCGCAGCGCTAATTTACAAGCCGCCCAACTTGGGCGTCGAAGGACGCCGCTTGCAACTGCTGATGCTCCGTAGCCGTGGTCGGGGCATCTTGCTCTATACGCTCCAGTGCAATCGCCGCGGATATTATCAAATTGGACCGCTCGTGCTGGAAACGGGAGATTTGTTCGGCCTGCACCGGCGGTATCGGGTAGCCACCGAGCCGCATTTTTTGCTCGTGTATCCGCAAGTGATTCCACTTTCGGGTTACGACATTGCTTCGCGCCGGCCGATTGGCGAAATTCGCTTGCAGCATCGGCTGTACGAGGACCCAACGCGGATTGGCGGTGTACGGCGATATGAGGCGGGCGATCCGATGAACCGTGTTCATTGGCGCGCCACCGCCCGAACCGGTGTGCTGCACAGCAAGGTGTACGAGGCATCGACCATTGCCGGGGCGACGTTGCTTTTGGATTTTCATAAAGATTCCTACGCTGCCAAAGATGAACCGTATCGATCGGAACTGGCGATTACGGCGACCGCTTCGCTAGCCAATTCGGTGTACGAAATGGGGCAGCAAATCGGCTTCATTTGCAATGGGCGTGACGCCGCCGACCGCATTCGGCAAGAAGGCTGGTCCGCGGACGATTACCGTACTCGCAGCGCTGCTCGAAAGGCCGCGGGCATGCTCGAAAAGAGCGATCGCTTGCAGCCGCTGGTGATTCCCACACGGCGCGGGCCCGAACAATTGATGCAGATTTTGCAAACCTTGGCTCGGGCGGAATTGACCGACGGATTTGATTTTGCGCATCTGGTCACGGAAACCATCAGCCGCATGCCGCGTGACGCCACGGTGGTGGCGATTTTGCCCACGGCCAGCGCAGCGACCATTTTGGCGCTGCAAATGCTGCATCGCCGCGGCTTTGCCGTTTCGGCGATTTTGAATTTTTACGACGATTACGAATTTGGCGTAGCCGCCGCCACACTGACGGCTAGCGGCATCAGCGTACAGCATTTGAAAGATGAAGTTTCGGTCACCGATGTTTGCCGACAGTTTGCACTCCGCTGAGAAATTGCCATGGTTCGCCGCTTCAAACCAACGCTGTTCGATTACATGGTGATCGCCATTAACCCGGCGCTCATCATGATGCTGATTGGCAGCCTGATTTATTTTCTGCTGGAAATGTTTTACCAAGGGCAATATCCCGGGCGGCTGCACTATTGTTTGACGCTGTTCATCTTTGCCGCAGTGCTTGTCTCGCGAATTTCGATGGAAGAAGGGTGGGATCATGCGGCCCCGTTTGGCGCGGCCTTGGCCATCGTTATTTGTTTGGCAATGCACCGGTTTGTGAGTTACGACGGAAGCCGCTTCGAAACGATCGGCTGGCTCATTAATTACGGGCTGATTGCCATTATTTGGTGGTGCGCCATTCAACTCACGTGGGACTGCACGCTGATTGACGAAACGCAGGACGCTTCCGGCGAAGGGCTGCTGCAAGCCGTGGGATTGGATCGGGAGAGCCGCGGTGATCAAGCTGAAACCGACGTTGCGGAAAAAACAAATGAAACCGCGGGAAGCGAATCTACAAAGCCGCGACCGGTGGTCGCGCCAGCCGAAGCTGAAAAGAAAGCCCACGGTCAGCCAACGGATCGCCCGTTCGACGACGACATGGCCTGGTCGACCGAGAAAAAGCCCGCAAAAAAACCTGCTAAAAAATCCAGTGATGAAAAATCGTGGTGGGATAAATTTCTGGAACGCCGCCGCCGCCCTCATGCGCCGGGCGTGTGGGTTGTGTATTTCTCATTAGCGGCGCTGCCGATTTTCGGCATCGGTCAGGTTTTCATTCCCACGACCAACACCGGCAGCCGCAGATATACGTTCGTGTTGTTGTGCGTGTACGTGGCCACCGGCCTGGGATTGCTGATGACCACCAGCTTCTTGGGCTTGCGGCGATATTTACGGCAGCGGCGCCTGGAGATGCCGCTGGCCATGGCGAACACGTGGTTAATTACAGGCACCGTGTTAATTATCTGCCTACTCGTGATCACGATGTTGCTGCCACGGCCGAATGCGGAATATGCCATTTCGCAAATGCCGCTCGCTGCTGGATCGACGGAGCACGATTCGTCGCGAATGGCCGTCGGAAAAGAAGGCACGCGCGATGATCAGGCGAAAAACGCCTCCGGCGAGCGCAGCCGGCCCGAAAACGATGAGCAAGCCAGCGAGCAAAAGCAAAGTGGCTCGGGAACTAGCAGCACGAGCAAAAATCAATCGGGCGCGCCGGCTAATGGCGAGTCGAAACTTGCCGGTGGTAAATCGGGCGATGGTAAAAAAGGCGACTCGCAATCGGGAAAATCTGACGGCGGAAGCGGCAAGAGCGAAGCGTCAAAAGAGAGTCAGTCGACCGCCTCCAGCGGCGAGAAAGCGAAAAGTTCACAAGCCCAGTCCAGCTCAGAAAACCAGTCCAGCGCAGAAAAATCGAACAGCTCGCAGACGGCCCAATCGCAAAATCTGCAGGAGCAAAAGTCGGATCAATCGAAGCAGGAATCGAGCCAATCACAAGGGGAAACTTCGCCGCCGGAAACGCCGTCCACGCCCGATGTTTCGTTCGTTAGCGATTCGCTGGCGGCGCTTTTTAAATGGATATTTTACGGTGCGGTCATTCTGACTGCGGCGTGGTGGGCCTGGCAGCATCGAGAGGAATTGCTGGCCTGGCTGCTGGCGTTTCTCACAGGCTGGCGCGATTTGTGGGGGCTGTTGGGCCGACGGCGAGATCGCAAACAAGCAGAGGTGATTCCGCCGGCCCCGCGGCATAAATCTTTTTACGATTACACCGATCCGTTTGCTTCCGGCCAGGCCGGACAGTTTTCTCCCGCCGAGCTTGTGCGTTACACATTCGAAGCCTTTGAAGCCTGGGCCCGAGACAACGGCTGGCCACGCGACGCCGACCAAACCGCCTACGAGTTCGCGCGGAAAGTGGGGGGCCATGCGGAAGAAGTCGCGAAGCCGGCCCGCGCGTTGGCCGAATTGTACAGCCGTGCCGCTTATGCCCCGGGCACACTGCCGGCTGCGAGCGTGGAGCATTTGCGCTCTTTGTGGCAAACTCTGCGCGAGCGCCAGCCCGTAGGGTATTGAACCCAGCTGCATGCGAGAGAATTGTGTCTAGACGGTTTCAACGCGGATGCATCGCTTGTACAATCCGAGAGTTAGGCAGCAACTAATGTGGCGCATTTTATTTGGGGAGTCGGCCATGAAATATTTTTCGCTTGGCTTGGCGGCGTTGTTGGTGATTGGCGTGTGCGGAAAGGCAGGCGCGGCAGGGGAAGACGATTATTACAAGCTGGGACCCGATTCATCGCCGCAGGAAGGCGTGCCGAAGGGAAAACTGGTTGGGCCGCTAAAGCTTCCCAGCGAAGTGTTTCCCGGCACCAGCCACACGTACTGGGTGTATGTGCCAGCCCAATACGATCCGACGAAGCCGGCCAGTCTGATGATTTTTAACGACGGGCAGGCGATGGTCGACATGGGCGAAAAGGCCAGTGTTCGGGCGCCCAACGTGCTGGACAACTTGATTTTTCGGCGCGAGCTGCCGGTGATGATTGCCGTGTTCATCAATCCCGGCCACACGCCGGAGCAGCCCGAGCCCACGCCCAAAGATTGGGGAGACCGGAACACAAATCGCCCGGCCGAATATAACGATTTGAACGACAAATATGCGCGGGCGATTGTCGATGAACTACTGCCGGTGCTGTACAAGGAATACAACCTATCGCGCGATCCCGATCAGCACGGCATCGCCGGCGCCAGTTCCGGCGGCATTGCGGCATTCACCGTGGCCTGGGAGCGCCCGGAAGTGTTCCACAAAGTGATTACTATCGTGGGGAGCTTCACCGATTTGCGCGGTCCCGGCAGCGGCAGTAGTTATGCGGACAAGGTTTTGGCCAGCGAGAAAAAGCCGATTCGCATTTTTATGCAGGATGGCCGCAACGATCACCGAGGCGAGGGGCGCAATGGAGGCCCATACGATCAAAGCAGAGATTGGTTTTATCAAAATGTGCGGTTGGCCGAAGCGCTCACAAAAAAAGGGTACGACGTAAATTATGCCTGGGGCATTGGATTGCACGGGCAGAAACAAGGAGGCGCCATTTTGCCCGACATGCTGCGCTGGCTGTGGCGCGATCATGCGGTATCGACCGACGCCACCGACAAATTGGAACGGTCGTTCAATCAGGCCGTAAGCAATGACGCGGCAGTGCCTGCACAATCGGCCGATGCGAAAAATGATTCCGCTGCGGCGAAAACCGATGTGGCCGCTCCAAACGGAAAGTGAGTGGGAAAGGCGACATGAAACGTATTGCCCTGGCCTGGATTGGGATAATCGTGGCGTGTTGCTGCGCGATCGCATCGGAAAAACAGCTGGCTCCGACGGGCCTGATGTGCGAATTGCTTTCGAAGCGAGATTTGGCCGGAGCGCAAGATGTCACCGGTATTGACAATCCGAAGCCGCAACTGGGCTGGATTGTGCCGCTGACCAAGCCCAACGATCGACAAACTGCCTACCAGATTTTGGTCGCATCCAGTCAAGATTTGCTCGACCGCAATCAAGGCGATGTATGGGATAGCGGCAAGGTTGATTCGTCGGCTTCACTTAGTGTCGAGTTTGCCGGCAAGCCGCTGGCGGCCAACACGAATTATTTTTGGAAGGTGCGGACTTGGAATCATGACGATGCGCCCAGCACCTGGTCAGCATCGCAGATATTTCGCACCGGATCGAATCTTGATCGGTATAAAACGCCCACCTTCGAGCCGCTGCCGCGGGAAATTGCCGCAGTGAAGGTGGAATCGACCGGGCCGCACAGCTATTTCATCGATTTCGGCCAGGCGGCATTCGGTTTTTTGCGGTTGAATATTGATGTTCCAGCGGCGGAACAAACGCTGACGGTGCGTTTTGGAGAAAAGCTGAAATCGCCGAATGAAATTGACCGCAAACCCGGCGGCACGATTCGATATTCCGAAGCGAAAGTGGAATTGTCGCCTAAAAAAAAATCGTACGACGTGCATCCGCAGGCCGACAAGCGAAACACCACAGGCGCCGCAATCAAATTGCCTGCCGCCACCGGGGTGCTTACGCCGTTTCGGTATGTGGAAATTGAAGATTGCCCGGTGGAGTTAATCACGGCGAATGTGCGGCAAGTGATGGTGGCCTACCCCTTCGATGAGCAGGCGGCGCAGTTTTCTTGCAGCGACGAGCGGCTGAACAAAATTTGGGAGTTGTGCAAGCACACCATTGAAGCCACCACGTTTGCGGGAACGTACATTGACGGCGATCGAGAGCGAATTCCCTACGAGGCCGATGCGTACATTAATCAGATCGATCATTATGTGCTGGACCGCGAATACGCACTGGCCCGGCATAGCCATGAGTATTTGCTGGAGCACCCCACCTGGCCCACGGAGTGGAAATTCCATTCAATTTTCATGGCCTGGGCCGACTACCTGTACACCGGCAACTGCGAATCACTGGCCCACAATTATGCCTCGCTGCAAAAGAAAACTCTCCAAGACCGGGCCCGGCCCGACGGTTTACTCGGCAGCAATAAGCAGCAGGTCAGCCACGACGATATTGTCGATTGGCCAACAGGCGAGCGCGATGGCTTTGTGCACACGCCGGTGAATGCGGTCGTGAACGCCTTTTACTACCGCTCGCTGGTGTTGATGGGCCAAATTGCCGAAGCCTTGGGAAAAACGGACGATGCGGCGCATTACAAAGCGATGGCGCAGCAGGTTTACGATGCGTTCAATAAGATGTTCTTCAATGCGCAGCGCGGCGTGTATGTGGATGGGGAAGGGACCGATCACGCGTCGCTGCACACCAATATGTTCGCGCTAGATTTTGGATTGGTGCCCCAGGAACATCAGGCAACGGTCGTCGATTTCATCAAAACCCGCGGTATGGCTTGCAGTGTTTACGGTGCCCAATATTTGCTGGAAGCGTTGTACGAAGCGGGGCAGGCCGATTACGCCTGCCAATTGATGACCGATCCCGGCCCACGCGGCTGGCTACACATGCTCGACTTGGGCTCGACGATGACGTTGGAAGCGTGGGACATGCAATTCAAGCCGAATTTGGATTGGAACCATGCCTGGGGCGCGGCGCCGGCGAATATTATTTCGCGCTATTTGATTGGCGTCCGGCCGGTAGCGCCGGGCTTTGAAAAGGTGATGATACAGCCGCAATTGGGACCGCTGAAATGGGCCGAGGCCACCGTGCCCACGATTCGCGGGCCGATTCACGTACGCATCGACAAGGCCGAACATGGTGGAATGACGTTGCAGGTTTCGCTTCCCGCCAACATGACGGCGCGGGTGGGATTGCCAGCGAGCGGAAAATCAGAACAGATGCTCGTCAACGGGAAGCCGCAAAAAGGGACGCTCGAAGACAGTACGCTGTGGATCGACGACGTCGGCAGCGGCGAAAATAAATTCCAACTGTCGCCGTAAGAATCGCACCTGTCTGATCACACTCAGGCTTTCTTGCTGGACGAGCTTTTGGCGGCTAACACCCGCTCGATTTCTTCCGCTGACATGCCGCGGGAAATCATTTCGTGCTTGAGCTCAGCATCTAGTGCCGTCGTCGGTTAATTGTAGCGGCATCCACAGTGTTGGAGGTAGTTGCGGCATTCGCTTTCGGTGAATAGATCGAGTACTTTGCCGCAGAGTTGCCAAAGTTTGTCGGTGGTTCGCTGGGCACCATCGCGGAGC